>WLTJ01000001.1 GCA_009705435.1 Actinomycetota bacterium
CACGCGCTACCCATTCATCGTTCTGATAACACGCCGTACCAAACCGATGCCGAACTTGGCACTCGTCTATCTGGTGGCTGTCAACGCCAAGCCAATCTTGACGCCGACTTCACATGGGACTTTGCCCAAATCGGCACACCCGTCATTGTTATCTAACAAATTTTTTCGTCAGCGCGTGATCAATTTCGACATACTTGCTTCGGCTGCTGAGAGATCATCACGCTCACTGTTGACGATTGAACTCAAGTAGCTCACCGCAACATAACCATCAGCGACCATTCCACCATCAGTATCTTGTGGAAGTTCAGCAGCTTCACCCCACGCCATGCGCACGTAATAACCGCCCTCGTGACCGACCTTTGGTTCCAAAGTGGCGGTACTCATTCGGCGTGGTGGTTCATGACCGAGGCGAGCCGACTTCCAGCCTTTGATATCCGCCAAATCAGTGTTCGGCACATTGATGTTGACTACCACTGGTGTCTTCGGCATGTTGGCTACCAAACCTTCAACAAATGATGCCGCTACGCTCGCTGCGGTCTCCCACTTTTGCCCGACCAACATCTCGTCCCAGCCCTGACCTTCAACACCGAAACCTGTCACGGACTGACTCACAGCGATTCCCGAAACCAGTCCATTACGGGCGGTGAGCGCAGCTCCGACGGTACCAGAGTGATACACCGAACGACCCACATTCGCCCCGGGATTAATGCCTGCTACTACTAAATCAAATGGCGGGCCAAAGGCACCGAGGCGTGAGAACATCACACACAACGCTGGTGGTCCGGTGATTGCCCATGCTTCATCGATCCCTTCAACATGAGCTTTGTGGACTTCTGGCTGAATGAGGTGAAGAGCACCCAAAGCTGCACCAGCGCCGGAGAATTCACGATCAGGCGCCACGATGACCACTTCACCAAAGGGGCGCATGGCGCGCGCTAGGACATGCAAACCAACTGAGTCGATACCGTCATCATTTGTCAACAAAATACGCATAGGTACATCGTTGCCGATGGACGCGAGCTCTCCAGCATCCTGGAAGTGACGCTGTGCTTAACGTCCAGTGAAATGTGGCGGTCGTCGCTCCAAGAACGAAGCCACTCCCTCACGATGATCTTCGCTCTTGAAACTCGCCGACATCGCTGCAGTGTGTCGCTCCATATGCTCGGGGACTGAGGCTGTCAAAGCGTCGTAGGTCAAGTTTTTAATCAGTTTCAAACTGTGAGGAGAACCCGCAGCGATTTTCGCGGCCACTTCATAGGCTCGTGGCAAAAGCGCATCTGGCTCCACAACTTCAAGTACATAACCGAGGCTGAGAGCCTCATTCGCGAGAACCATGTCGCCGGTGTATGTCAGTCGCAACGCATTTTGCAGACCAACAATCCGCGGTAGAAGCCACGTTCCTGCTCCCGTGTCAGGAACCAAACCACGGTGCACAAAGTTCCAAGAAAAACGTGCATTCGTGGATGCCAGACGAATATCACACTGAGACGTGAATTCGGCACCCATGCCCATCGCTGGTCCGTCAATGGCACAGATCGTTGGCTTTGGGCATTGCACAATTGGCCACCATTTCTCCGTTTCTTCGGCACTACCGCGCAGTCCACGTTGCGCACCTGGAATCGTTGCTAGGTCGGCGAGATCGGTTCCCGCACAAAATGACCCAGCGACTCCAGTGATCACCAAGACAGATACGTCGTCATCCGATCCAGCATGCTCAACTGTGGCAATGAAGTCAGCCAACATTGCAAATGTCATGGCATTCTTTTTTGCTGGACGATCAATAGTGATCGTCCCGATGTGATTTTCAGAGGTGTAGTGAATGAATTCGTCCATCATCCATCTCACTTTCTGACAAGGGTGTAATCATCCGCACGCGGCTCACGGGTTTGTTCCCAAAATTCTAGAACACTGAATGGCCAGTTCTGTGCAGTGCGCCCATGAGCATTCTTATACCAACTACTCACCGAGGAAAATCCCCATGTGCGCAACTTGTTGGCGGCATCAATACGTTCGTTGTACTCGTCGTGTACATCTTGACGCGGATCAAGTGAACCATTCTTCGTTTCTAGCAACAGTCGCACACATTCGACGAGGTAATACACCTCGCACTCGCTGAAATAAATAATCGATCCATTGGCCACGATGTTTGTGTTCGGACCGTAGAGACAAAAGAAATTCGGGAAGTTTGGAATGACAACTCCGAGGTATGCCCGAGCATTACCTGCCCACTGCTCGTGGAGATCGGTGCCATTAATACCCGTCACTTTCATCGGCGTCAAAAATTGGCTGGCCTTAAAACCAGTGCCGTAAATAATCACATCAACATCGAAGAATTGTCCATCCGCTGTGCGAATTCCACCTGCTTCAATGGACTCAATTGACTCAGTCACCAAATGCACATGAGGCTGACGCAAGGTCAGAGCGAACGAACCATCATCAACAATGAATCGCTTCGATAGCGGTGGATAATTGGGAGTGAGTTGACGCCGCAGTGTCTCATCCCCTTCAGTGAGCGCATTCGTCCATTCCATCAACATCTGGCGCATCATCTCATTCATCAGACCCACGGCTTTTTCTGTGGGCGGATATTCGGGGTCAACTGTGGCTGCGGGCAACATTCCTTCGGCCATACGCCAAAACATTGAGAAGCGATACCACTCGGCATAAAACGGAACATGAGCCAACATCCAGTTGAATCCGTTGGGTACCTCCTCGTGATATCGCGGTGCTGGAATCATCCACGGAGTCGTGCGCTGGAAAACAAAAAGTTCCCCAGCCTCTTTAGCGACTTGTGGAATAAATTGGCAAGCACTTGCGCCCGTGCCAATGACTGCGACTCTCTTACCTGTGAGCTTGATGCTTTGATCCCATTGCGCAGAATGGAAAGCATCACCAGCGTAAGATTCGCGCCCAGCGATGTCGGGATAATTCGGACGATTCAGTTGTCCGACAGCAGACACCAAAATATTCGCCCGATCCATCTGTCGCCGACCCGCGTCGTCAATGGATGTCACGACCCATTGCTGAGTCAATTCTTCCCACACCGCAGACTCAACTTCGGTATTGAACTTGATGATCGGAAGCAGGTCAAATTGCTCAGCGCAGTCGCGAAAATATTGGTGCAGTACCTGCTGCGGACTAAAAAAGTATGGCCAGTCATGACGCTGGGCGAAACTGTAGCTATACATGTGATTTTGAATATCCACGCGACAGCCTGGGTATTTGTTTTCTAGCCAGGTGCCGCCGACATCTTCGTTCTTTTCCAAAACCGTGACAGAGATACCCGCTTGACGCAGACGATGAGCCGCGGCGATACCTGACATGCCCGCCCCAATGACGATGGCATTGAACTCACGCTCAGCGTCAATCGAATCCTTAGTCCACTGCGGGGCACGCAACTGATCGCCGTCGATAGCGAGTTCTTCAAGCAGCAATGGCACATAGCGTTCACTCACTGGTTCGGCAGCGATGAACTGCATGATGGCGCGCAGATCGTCGGGCGAAGGACGCACCGGAATCTGTTGCTGCTCATCGCGAAACTTTCGTAGACCGCGCAAAATGATCTCACGAGCGAGAGTTTGTTGTTCCTCGTCGTAGCCGCTCTGTGGATCACGGAGTTTCAGTAAATCAGGAATCAAACGCGGGTCAAGAAGCGACAAATCACCGGTCAGATGGGCCACTGTGCTCACCAAGGCAAGCAACTCTGCCTCCGATAGATGTTTGACGATCTCGGCATCACTTTCGGGCAAAGGCGTGATCTGTGTATTCGTCCCCATGTTCAGAGCGTATTCGCCTCTCGCTAAGGGTCTCTCAGCGGGGGCAAGTAAAACGCCTCAAACTTCGAGTTGAAAGGAGGCGAGAAGTTCAAGAACGAGATCATTGATCCGATCACGGATTGGGCGGACTGCGTCAACGCCTTGACCGGCCGGGTCATCAAGCTTCCAGTCCAGGTATGTCTTGCCGGGATAAAACGGGCAACTGTCACCGCAGCCCATGGTGATCACGACATCACTTACTTGTACCGCTTCATCAGTCAACTTTTTGGGAGATGCCCCATTGGCATGAAGATCAATGCCAAGTTCAGCCATCGCCTCCACAACCGCACTGTTAATGGAATCAGCGGGGGCCGTGCCAGCAGAGCGGACAAGAACCGAGTCCCCTGCGTGATGTTGCAAAAGTGCCGCCGCCATCTGTGAGCGACCGGCATTGTGGACGCAGACGAAGAGAACTTCAGGTCGGGACTGAGTCATTGTTATTTGGCTTCTTCGTCACGAGCAACGGGATAGAGGACTTTTACCAAGACATATGCCAATAGACCTCCAATAATCTGAGCAATCAAGAATCCCGGAATGGAGGATGGTTTGATGCCAGCGAAGGAGTCTGACAACGAACGGGCGAAGTCAACGGCAGGATTGGCAAAACTTGTTGATGAAGTGAACCAATAGGCGCCACCAATCCAGACACCCACGGCATAGGGAACTGCCGAAGCACGACCACTACGAACGATGCAAAAAATAATTAGGACCAAACCGATCGTGGCGATTACCTCAGAAAACCACAGTGCTCCCGATGAGCGGTCTTTGGTCGAGAGATTGACGACATCCAATTCAAACATCACGTTGGCAATCATCGCCCCGATGCATCCGCCAGCAATTTGTACGAGTGAATAGAGAATCGTGTCGCGTGTTGACAAACCGCCGAATAAACGCGTGACCATTGAGATGACTGGGTTGAAATGGGCTCCAGAAACTGGCCCAAGAGCCAAGATCAAGGCGATCAGGGCGCCAGTGGTGGCAGCGGCATTTTCTAGCAGTTGCAGACCCACATCATCGGGCGAGAGCCGCTGGGCCATGATGCCCGATCCGACGACCGTGGCCACCAATAAGGCCGTACCCACTGCTTCGGCCGTTAGTCGAGCGATGAGTGTGGGCTGGGGGGTCTGTGTCACTCGGCAAGTATGCCAAAAATCCTGACGTACCTACGGTTTATTGAGCAGGAGTAAGTGAACGAAGGGTTAAAACGGGACTAACAGTTGTATCTCCCGCGTGCGTATCTGAGAGACTGAGACCGTGAGCGATTCAAAAGTCTCTGATATTTTCGATCCAACAGCATGGCGCCAAGTACCAGACTTTGATTTCACCGATATCACCTATCACCGCTCGGTTGAGCACGGCACGGTACGCGTCGCTTTCAACCGCCCAGAGATCCGCAATGCATTTCGCCCACACACCGTGGACGAACTCTTTTCTGCTCTCGAGCATGCCCGCCAGAGCACCGATGTCGGGTGCATTTTGCTGACAGGCAATGGGCCCTCAGCAAAAGATGGCGGATGGGCTTTTTGCAGCGGAGGTGACCAACGAATTCGCGGGCGCGACGGATACCGCTACGCCGACGGTGAAACTGCTGAAAGTATCAATCCAGCCAAGAGTGGGCGCCTGCACATTTTGGAGGTTCAGCGACTCATTCGCTTCATGCCCAAGATTGTGATTTGCGTCGTACCAGGTTGGGCAGCAGGTGGCGGACACAGTCTGCATGTTGTCAGTGATCTTACATTGGCTAGTCAAGAACATGCGCGGTTTAAGCAGACTGACGCTGATGTGGCAAGTTTCGATGGTGGTTTTGGTTCGGCGTATCTAGCGCGGCAAGTGGGGCAAAAGTTTGCTCGTGAGATTTTCTTCTTGGGGCGTGAGTACAGCGCTGATGAGGCCCACCGAATGGGCATGGTCAATGCGGTGGTCCCCCATCGCGAACTTGAGGCCACAGCGTTGCAGTGGGCCAAGGAAATCAACGCCAAGAGTCCAATGGCGCAACGAATGCTCAAGTTTTCCTTCAACATGATTGATGATGGTCTCGTTGGACAACAGATTTTCGCTGGAGAAGCAACACGTCTGGCATACATGACCGATGAGGCTCAAGAAGGGCGAGAGTCTTTCTTGGAAAAGCGGGATCCCGATTGGGCGCCTTACCCGTGGTATTACTGATCACCTCGCGCTCTGCGGTTACACGATGACACGCCAACTTATTTTTGTTGACGACCCTGAGGATCCACGACTGAGTCGCTTTCGCTTACGAGAGAGAGAACTTCGTCCACGCCATATCCCATCTCGAGTTTTCAAAAGTATGCAAATGGGTGAGGTTGAGAAAATTACCCTCGGGATGTTCGTAGCTGAAGGCGACTTAGTTGTTGAGCGCGCATTGGCGGCAGGATGCGTGATGGTTGAGGCACTCACCGATGCCACTACTCCGACGGCCGTCGTTGAGAACATTGATCCAGCAGTGCCGGTGTACGCGGCAACTCCTGAAGTGCGCAAGACATTAACCGGACTCGGTGTAGCACTTGACATCATTGCCTTATTTGAGCGTCCCGCGCCACTCACACTTGATGAGTTATTGTCAACGGCGCATCATGTGCTGGTCGTTGAAGATGTCGACAACCCAACCAACATCGGAGCGATCGTACGCAGCGCTGCGGCATTCGGTGTGGACGGATTGATTCTCGATCGCAACAGCGCCGATCCCCTGGCACGACGCGCTTTACGAGTATCAATGGGCACGGCGTTTACTATGCGCTATTGCCGTGTTGATGATGCTTCAAGTGTGCTCACGCAGTTGCGCAATGCAGGATGCGTGGTATGCGGTTTGACACCACGTGCCGATGCTATTGATATTCGTGAGATCGGCAATCAATTGCCAAACGATGCACGGGTAGCGATTGTCCTTGGATCGGAGAGGACAGGGCTCTCCGATGCCGCTCTTGACGCGGTGAGCCACATGGTACGTATTCCGATGGCGCCCGAGATTGATTCATTAAATGTTGCAGCAGCCGCAGCTGTGGCCTGCCATGCTCTCATCCGTCGCTATTAAGGACGTCAGCCAGGACTGTTTTGCCTCACGTGCGCTTCTATGGGTCGCAAATGCTCGCGTTTCACGGCAAACTTAAAGAGTGACCGCGACAGCCGTACTCCTCCTTTCGTGCCCCGACCAGCGTGGAGTGGTCGCTGCGGTGGCCGATTTCATCGCTGTCAACGGCGGAAACATCGTCCATGCTGAGCAACACACCGATGATGTTGAGCAAGTGTTCTTCCAACGTGTCGAATTTGAACTTGACGGCTTTTCTCTTGCGCGAGAAGAAATTCTTCCAGCCTTCGCCCAGATTTCTTCGAAGTTCGCAATGCACGCTGATCTTCGTTTCACCGACCATAAACCACGAGTAGCAATTCTGGCCAGCAAACAATCGCACTGCTTGTTTGATCTCCTCAGTCGTTGGCATTCAGGCGAACTCCCTGCAGAGATTGTGGCCGTGATCAACAATCACCCGGATCATGCCAGTTTGGTCGAACACATGGGTGTCCCCTATTTACATCTCCCGGTGACACCAGAAACGAAAACCACGCAAGAGCAAGCAGTGTTACACGCACTCAATGAGCAGCAAGTAGATCTCGTTGTCCTAGCGCGCTATATGCAGATCCTCTCACCGGCATTAGTCAACGCCTATCAATCACGGATCATCAATATTCATCACTCTTTCTTGCCCGCCTTCATCGGAGCTAATCCGTATCGTCAAGCCCACGATCGCGGTGTCAAGATCATCGGCGCTACTGCGCACTATGTCACCGAAGAACTAGATGAGGGTCCGATCCTCGATCAAGAGGTATCTCGCGTGACACACCGCGACTCAGTCGCCGATCTCACACGTAAGGGTCGCGATTTGGAAACGATTGTTCTCGCTCGCGCAGTGCGTGCCCATCTTGAACATCGCGTCTTGGTCTACGGACGTAAGACTGTTGTTTTTAGTTAGGTCGAGACGAACTAATCGGCAGGCCTGTGTCATTGCGTAAATGTTCGGCAGCAGGCACAAAATAAGCAGTTAGCTCTGCTCGTATCGTGGCGTCCGTTGTCGTGGCTTCAATAGCTGCCGCCATATGCACCAACCAGCGATCACGTTCTAGTGGTCCAATATGAAAGGGCATATGCCGTAAGCGCAATTTCGGATGCCCACGTTCTTGATTGTAGGTATCAGGACCTCCCCAATATTGTCCCAAGAACAACGCCAGACGATGCTTGGCTCCCACGAGGTCGCTTTGGTCGGGATATAGCGACCACAAGACTTCATCACGAACCACCCCCTCGTAGAAGTGGTCAACAAGCGAGACGAAGAACTCCATCCCGCCAACTCGTTCAAACAACGTTG
Organism: Actinomycetota bacterium; assembly: GCA_009705435.1. Classification (GTDB taxonomy): domain Bacteria; phylum Actinomycetota; class Acidimicrobiia; order Acidimicrobiales; family Ilumatobacteraceae; genus Casp-actino8. Next base: position 8,192 of record WLTJ01000001.1, read on the forward strand.
TCTCATCCGTATTGCTCACACTGTCAGCCTACGAAGCGATTCCCGTGAGCGGAAAGTTTGTTGGGGAATATGACTCCCATATCTACGGTGATATCGCACCCAATGCATTAGGAGAAGGTGGGGTCGACCCAATCCGGAAACACATCAGGTAATCCGTCGCTGACTTTGACGGGGAAGTTCGCTGGCCGTTTCTCTAAGAAACTCATCACGCCTTCTTTGGCATCCGCGCTGGCCCCACGTGAATTGATTGCCCGCGAATCCATCCGATGAGCATCCATGGGATGATCGGCGCCGAGCATGCGCCACAACATCTGGCGACTCAACGCCACCGAGACTGGGGCCGTATTTTCAGCGATCTCACGCCCAATGGCCCGCGCCGCGCCCAGTAAATCACTGGCCTCATGCACACTGCGCACCAAGCGACCTTCCTTGGCCTCAGCGGCGCTGATCATTCGCCCCGTGAAACACCATTCAGCGGCTTGCGAAATGCCGACAATCCTCGGCAAGAACCAACTACTAGCTGCCTCTGGAACAATCCCTCGCTTGGCAAACACAAAACCGAATTTCGCTTGATCACTAGCCAATCGAATATCCATCGGCAGAGTCATCGTCACGCCGACTCCTACTGCTGCCCCGTTGATGGCTCCAATAACTGGTTTCTTGCTCTCAAAGATTCGCAGCGAAACCAAACCTCCACCATCGCGCATGACTCCCGATTTGGCTTTGACATCGCTGCCACCTTTAGCGAAAGTCTCTCCACCACTTGATAAGTCGGCACCTGCACAAAAAGCGCGACCTGCACCGGTGACGATTACCGCCCGAACGTTGTCATCGGCATCAGTCTCGTCGAAAGCCGAAATGATTTCTTTGAGCATTCGATTAGTAAACGCGTTTAACTTCTCGGGGCGATTGAGAGTGATCGTCGCAATCTGCTCGGAAACCTCGTAGATGATCTCTTGATAAGCCATTCTGTCACCCTAATCGGGCGTCAGACGTCGAGGAAACGTGAAGCAGCAATGCCTGAGCCCACGGCACCGGCAATCGCTCCGATGAGCAACAAAATGACCATCACAAATCGCATATATCCATCTGTGACAACCAAAGCTGCCAACTCGGTGTCATTGAAATCTGCAACTGCCCCAGACCACGCCGTGTTCAATCCCCACAGCCCGAGGCACGATAAAACACCACCGATCACACCTTGCAGAAGACCTTCAAGCATGAACGGAATACGAATAAACCAGTTCGTTGCACCCACTAACTTCATCACTTCAATCTCTCGACGGCGGGCGAACATGGCAGTCCGTACGGTATTCCAGATCAACCCCACCGCAACAACTAAAAGCACGATGGACATCACCGTTGTGGCCACACGAATAAATTGCGAGACGCGGGCCACCACATCAAAGACATCTTGGGCGTAGGCCACTTCACGAACACCTGGAATATTGCGGAATTGTTCACCAAGTTCACGAATCAAATTTGAGTCCTGCGAAACAGGTACGACTTTAAATTGCGAAGGAATATTCGCTGGAGTCAACAGTCGTAATGTGCCGGGATCTCCAGCAAACAACTTCTCGGCCTCGGCGTAACTCTCAGCCTGATTGAGGTAGCGCAATTTCGCAACATCAATAATTGAGGCTTGAGATTCCAACGCCCCTTTGATGACTTCAATCTGTGTGGCATCAGCATCTGATCGGACATACACGATGAGTTCAACATCGCCTTTCCAACGAGTCAGCAAGTTATCAAAAGCGCGCTGAATGAGAAACGTTGAACCAACGAGCAAGAGTGACACGGCAGATGTCACCACAGCGGCTCCAGTGAGGGTGATATTGCGCCTGAAACTCACCCATGTCTCCCGCAATGCATAGCTAATTCGCGTCAACATCAGTCGTACACCCCACGCTCTTGGTCGCGCACAATGACACCGCGATCTAACTGCACAACTCGACGGCGCATCATATTCACGATGCGCTGATCATGTGTCGCCATCACCACAGTTGTGCCCGTGGTATTGATGCGCTCGAGTAGCCGCATAATCCCTTCGCCCGTGGCGGGGTCAAGGTTTCCAGTCGGCTCATCAGCTAACAAAATCAAGGGCCGATTCACAAAGGCACGCGCAATGGACACTCGTTGTTGTTCTCCACCCGACAGCTGGTGCGGGAAGCGATCACCTTTGTCGGCCAAACCGACAAGATCAAGAACAGCAGGAACCTGCTGGGCAATCACATGCTTGGGACGGCCAATCACTTCAAGGGCGAAAGCCACATTCTCCGAAACGGTTTTGTTTAACAGCAATTTGTAATCCTGAAAGATATTTCCGAGGTTGCGGCGCAAATATGGGACCTTTGATTCAGCAATCTCATTGATATTTTGCCCCGCAACCCACACCGCTCCGCGTTCGGGCTGTTCTTGGCGGTTGATCAGGCGCAACAAAGTGGACTTTCCCGAGCCAGACGGACCCACCATGAATATGAATTCGCCCTTGGCGATCTCAAAAGATGCATCGCGAACCGCAGGTGCTTCCGATCCATAAGTTTTGGTGACATTATCTAAACGAATCATCTGACTCCTTGAGCTAGCGAGGGCTCAAACATCGGTCCTTCTATGGCAAGTAGACAGATTACCAGCGCGCTTGGTCTAGGTCTCGTCACCCGAACGACGCCAACGCAAGTAACCAACCATAAATTCATCGAGATCGCCATCCAGAACTGACTCAACACTGCTGGATTCGATATTTGTCCGCAGATCTTTCACCATCTGATATGGCTGCAAGACATAACTGCGAATCTGACTGCCCCAGCCCACCGTGGCCTGCTTGCCAGCAATGCGCGCCAATTCCTCTTGATGTTCTTCTTCAATCTTGGCTGCAACCATTGCCTTGAGGCGATTCATCGCTTTTTCACGGTTCTGCAACTGACTGCGTTCTTCTTGGGACGATGAAACCAATCCCGTCGGCTCATGGATCAGTCGTACAGCAGATGATGTTTTGTTGACATGTTGCCCACCCGCACCCGAGGCACGAAATACTTCCATGCGCACGTCAGTCTCATCAATCTCAATATCTGGGTTTTCCATCGCCGGCCACACTTGCACTGCAGAAAAACTTGTTTGACGGCGGCCCTGATTATCAAAAGGGCTAATCCGTACCAGACGATGGGTACCGCGCTCTGAGGTCATCAGGCCGTAGGCATAGCGGCCTTTAAGAGTGAACTCAACAGACATGATGCCAGCTTCAGTCCCGGCTGAGATGTCATCTATTTCAAAGCCCAGACCACGACGTTCCGCCCATCGTTGATACATCCGTAAGAGAATTTCACTCCAGTCCTGAGCATCAACACCACCGTCTTTGGTATTGATGTGCACGATGCAATCCAATTCATCATGCTCTCCCGTAAAGAGGCTGCGCATCTCCAGACCACTTAACTGCTCTGCGATGGTTTTAACTCCCGCTTCAATCTCATTTTCTTGAGAGGCATCATCCACCTCACGAGCCATCTCATGAAGAACCTCAACATCCTCAAGTTGGCGCGCCAAAACATCGTAAATCTCAATATCGCCCTTGGTATTGGAATATTCAGTATTCAGTTTCTTGGCCAAATTTTGGTCATCCCAGAGACCAGGTTTAGATACTTCAATTTCAAGTTCCCGAAAGCGCTCACGCTGAGCTTCAATTTTGAGATAGACATTGGCTTCAGAAAGCCGGCGGCTGACGTCGCGCAAATCGTCCGTAAAATCGCGCATCAGAATTCAGTTCTTGCCGTGGCACATTTTGAATTTTTTACCCGAGCCACACGGGCATACGGCGTTACGCGGAGTCTTTGACCAACCCTCATTAACAATTGGTTGTTGTTTTACTGGAGCACTTGGTTGCGGCCCATCCACACCGAGATTGGCGGCCTGGTCTGCAGCAGCCGAAGGAGCCTCAGATTTCAACTGCTGAATATTCTGCACAATCGGCGCAGGCTGATCATTTTGAACAACTTGTACATGCATCACATATTTCACGAAATCTTGGGCAATTCCCTTGATCATTGAGCCAAACATCTCATAGCCCTCACGCTGCCATTCTGAAAGCGGATCTTTTTGACCCATGGCCCGCAGATTGATTCCTTCTTGCAAATAATCCATTTCCTCGAGATGTTCGCGCCAACGCTGGTCGATAATTCGCAACATCACTTGACGCTCAACATCGCGCATGACAACCGGTGTCAGTTCCACTTCGCGCTGTTCGTAGTACGCCGTGGCATTGATCATCACAATGTCATACATCTTGTTCGTTGAATCGCACTGAGCCAAGTCATTGAGGCTTAACTCATTGGGCCAATAGGTCTTGAGCTCTTTACTGAGACCTTCGAGGTCCCATTCGTCATCAACCTCGCTCACGCAGTATGTCTCAATCAGCGAGTCGACGGCTTCGGCCATGTATTCAAGAGCCTCAACCTTAAGATCTGCACCATCAAGAATTTGATCACGGCGCATGTAAATAACTTTGCGCTGCTCGTTCATGACTTCGTCATACTTCAAAACATTTTTTCGAATTTCAGCGTTACGAGTTTCAACCGTGCCCTGCGCGCGCTCAATCGCCTTGGTCACCATTTTGTGTTCAATTGCTTCATCCTCGGGGAGGGCGCGACCCATGACCCAACTCAAGGCACCAGTGGCAAACAAACGCATTAATTCATCTTCAAGACTGAGGTAGAAACGTGTTGATCCCGGGTCGCCTTGGCGACCAGAACGACCGCGCAATTGGTTGTCAATACGACGGCTTTCATGTCGTTCTGAACCAATCACATACAAGCCACCGGCAGCACGAACTTGCTCACCTTCCGCTTGGCAACGAGCTGAAATTTCTTTGAGCAACACCTCGTAGCGCGACTGCGCCACCTGTCGTGCCGTGCGATACTCCTCGGGCATGTCTGCTAGCGGCAGCGGCAAAGAAAATTCGTCAGCCAAAGTATCCGCAGCATGACCTTCACTGAGAACAGCAACACGTGTAAGTCCTTCTGGATTACCGCCCAAAATAATGTCCACTCCACGACCAGCCATGTTGGTAGCAACGGTCACTGCTCCTAATCGACCTGCCTGAGTCACGATTTCGGCCTCACGTGTGTGCTGCTTAGCGTTGAGGACCTCATGCTTGACCCCATTTTTGGTGAGTATTCGTGCGAGGTGCTCACTCTTTGCAACGCTGACGGTTCCAATCAGAACTGGTTGGCCATTGGCATTACGTTCAATGATGTCCTCGACGACCGCATTGAATTTTGCCTCTTCTGATTTGAAAATAAGGTCAGCGGCATCTTCACGTACGACGACACGGTTTGTCGGGATTGGCACCACCTGCAGGTCGTAGGTGTTCATCAACTCGGCCGCTTCAGTCTGCGCAGTTCCGGTCATACCCGACAACTTGGTGTACATACGGAAATAGTTCTGCAGAGTAATCGTCGCCAGGGTTTGATTCTCTTCTTTAATCTTGACGCCTTCTTTGGCTTCCACCGCCTGGTGAATACCTTCGCTCCAACGACGACCTTCGAGAATGCGGCCCGTAAATTCATCGACGATCTTCACTTCGCCACCCTGAATGATGTAGTCCTTATCGCGGCGGTACAACTCTTTGGCCTTCAATGCCACCTGCAATTGGTGAACAAGATTGCGTTGCACTTCGTCATAGAGATTTTCTAAACCAAGTTCGGCTTCAACCCGCTCAATACCTGCCTCAGTGGGCATGACAATGCGCTTATCTTCTTCAACCTCGTAATCAACATCGCGCTTCAGAGCACGCACTATGGATGCAAAGCGATAGTACAAGTTGGCGGCATCGGCCACTCGACCAGAAATGATCAACGGAGTACGTGCTTCGTCAATCAGAATTGAGTCCACTTCGTCAACGATGGCGAAGGAATGCCCGCGTTGAACTTTGTTGGCTTTAGTGGGCGCCATATTGTCGCGCAGATAGTCAAAACCAAATTCGTTGTTTGTTCCGTATGTGATGTCGGCGGCGTAGTCGGCGCGCTTTTGCGCTGGTTGCTCCCGATGACCAGGCACGACTAATCCGACACTGAGACCGAGCCAGCGGTGAATGCGACCCATCCACTCAGAGTCACGACGAGCGAGATAATCGTTGACTGTGATGAGGTGTACACCCTGACCAGAAAGTCCATTGAGATAAGCGGGCAAAGTTGAGACAAGCGTCTTACCTTCACCTGTTTTCATTTCCGCGACCCAACCGAAGTGCAGAGCCGCTCCACCCATCATTTGGACGTCGTAGTGGCGTTGACCGATGACTCGATCTGCCCCTTCGCGGACCACGGCAAAGGCCTCCGTCAAAAGATCGTCCAGCGATTCGCCGCGCTCCAAGCGGGAGCGAAACTCCCCTGTTTTTGCTTTCAGGTCATCGTCGGACAAGGACTTGAAAGCGTCGGCGTAGGCGTTGATATCAGGAACTAGACCCTCAAGGGCCTTGAGCTTCTTGCCTTCACCGGCCCGCAGGATGCGATCGAGGATTCCCATGCAGGTATAGAGCCTACCGTCGGGTAGCCCGAGCCTAGGGGTCGCCTAAAATTCACCGAAGAATGCTTTATCAGCGACCCTTATTCGGCAGACTCTACGGGTGACATTGCCCTCAGAAAAGCCAGTTCCCGCCACCGACCGCATGATTGACGCCGTGATTTTTGATTTCGGCGGGGTTTTGGCCAGTAATGGACGGCCATCCGATGTCATTAAACGTTTCCCCAATGATCCACCTGACAAAGTCTTGAAGGTCATGATGGGCGATTATGGTCAAGACACTGATCATCCGTGGCATCGCCTTGAGCGCGGCGAGATCACGATGTCGCAATATCGCACGGATTTGGGAGTTCTAGTTCTTGAGGCTGGATTGCAACCGATTCAGCTTCCACCCGATACCGGAAAATCAACATTTATTGGGATTACCTTTGAGCCCTGTGAGCCGATTATCACCTTGGTCCATGAACTCAAAACAGCTGGATTCCGTTTGGGCGTACTCACTAACAATGTTCGTGAATTGCGCAGTGTGTGGTGGCCAATGATGGACTTCAATAATATTTTTGACGATGTTGTGGACAGTCATGAAGTGGGAATGCGTAAGCCAAACGGCGCCATTTATCGTCTCGCCCTTGAACGACTTGGTGCCGTCGCCGAGCGCACCGCCTTTTTAGATGATGCCCAATCCAATGTGGACGCAGCCAGTGCTGTTGGGTTGCACGGTGTATGGGTTGAAGAAGACCCAACTTCTGCTGTACGGACATTGCGCAGCCTCGCAGGTCTTTAGCCGTTTCTCCGCTCGGGCGTAGCTGCGACAGCGAATAAGCCAACTTGATGTGCTCCCGCCAATTCAAGGGCGTGTGCTGCCGCTTTCAGGGTGCTACCAGTTGTCACCACATCGTCAATGACTAATACGCTCACCGCTCGACGTAATGGACGGGCTCGAAATAATGGTCCATGCAGACGCTCTTCACGATTTCGCCCCGTCTGGGGCCGACTGTGATCGCGATACAACAGTCGGCGACAGGGAATGCCTAATTGACGAGCCACTGCGCGCGCTAAAAGTTCGGACTGATCGTAGCCACGTCGTCTGCGTCGCGATGATGACGTGGGCGCCCATGTGACAACCTCGAAAGTCAGAGCATCTGGATCATCGCGGACTGACTTCACTAACTGTCGTGCGAGGATCGTTACTGCACGCCGTTGATTGCGATATTTCAAACCACGAATGAGTTCTTGCGTCTGCCCATCAAGAAGATCTGATGCTGTAATCCCCGCTGCTGTGGTCGTGGCACTCTGATGATCAACTTGACAAGACTCACACAGCCGAACCAGATGACCCGTTTGGTCACGCTTGAAGCCTGCGGGGGCGATCCGAAAGAGTTGACGACATGAGGTGCAGGCAAGAGCGGTGAACATGAAGCCATTTCATCATGGGGGTATGGCAGAGCTCGGGAAATCAGGCGTGTTGAGACTGGCGAACCGAAACCAACGGCAATAAGAACTGCACCAAAGGCCCAATACCGAACATAAACACCACGGTCCCGATACCGACCTTACCCCCAAGCAATTGACCTGCTACGAGGACTGTTACTTCGATCAAGGTGCGCGCCAGGCGAATACTCAGGAACCGTCCAAAAAATTTCCGCTTAGTCATTCCGAGCATGATCCCATCGCGTGGCCCCGAACCCAAATCTGATCCGAGATACATCGCTGTTCCGATGCCCACGACAACGAGTCCGGCCAGTACCAGCAAAAGTCGCACGGCGAGATTATTCGTTTCACCGAAGAACTGCTTGCTGACATTCACCATCAGCCCGATTTCAAGAGCGTTCAAAATCGTTCCTAAACCTGGTTTTTGACGCAAAGGAATCCACAACAGCAAGAGCAATAAACCTGTTCCGACAATCACAATGCCCACTGAAATATCGAGGCGTTCGGCAACACCCGTATGAAAAATATCCCACGGTGCCAAACCAAGATCAGCGCGAATAAATAATGTGATCCCGATACCGAAAAGAGCCAATCCGGTTACACACCGAAGCAACTTCTCAGCAAAAAGTTTTGTCATCAGTAGCGGTAACGCTCAGACTTAAATGGACCCGATGGAGCGACGCCCAAATACTCGGCCTGCTCATCTGTGAGTTTTGTCAACTTTACACCTAAGGCGCCGAGGTGCAGTGAAGCTACCTTCTCGTCAAGATGCTTAGGTAACACGTACACACCTAACGGATATGCCGCGAGATTAGTGAACAATTCGATTTGGGCGATGACCTGATTAGAGAATGAACAACTCATCACGAAACTTGGGTGACCAGTAGCGCAACCGAGGTTCACTAAGCGTCCTTCAGCCAAAACGATGATCGCATGCCCATCAGGGAATGACCAGAGGTCGGTGCCAGGCTTCAGTTCATCGCGGGTCGCTCCGCTACGTGCCAGACCAGCCATGTCAATTTCTGAGTCAAAGTGCCCAATATTGCAGACGATTGCGTTGTGCTTCATTTTTGCCATGTGCTCAACAGTGATGATGTGATCGTTGCCTGTCGCGGAAACAAAAATATCTATTTCGTGAATCACATCTTCAAGAGTGGTTACTTGGTAACCCTCCATCGCTGCCTGCAAAGCGTTGATCGGATCAACTTCGGTGATGATCACTCGTGCACCTTGACCACGCAGTGCCTGAGCACAACCCTTGCCGACATCTCCATAACCACAGACAACGGCAACCTTGCCAGCGATCATCACATCGGTGGCCCGGCAGATGGCGTCAATGAGCGAATGGCGACAGCCGTACAAGTTGTCAAACTTCGACTTCGTCACCGAGTCGTTGACGTTGATCGCTGGGAACAACAACTCGTTGCGCTCCGCCATTTTGTAGAGGCGCATAACTCCAGTCGTTGTCTCTTCGGTGACACCCTTCACTCCAGCGGCCATCCGAGTCCATTTGTTGGGTTCGGTCTTGAGGCCGCGCTGCAATAAACCGAGCACGATGGCAAGTTCCGGATTGGAAGCCGATGTTGGATCTGGAACTACGCCAGTCTTTTCGTACTCCACACCCTTATGCAACAAGAATGTGGCATCACCGCCATCGTCAAGAATCATGTTCGGACCATCACCATCAGGCCATGTCATCATTTGCTCGGTGCACCACCAGTACTCCTCGAGGGTTTCACCTTTCCAGGCAAAAACTGGCACGCCATCGGGACTATCCAAAGTTCCGTGAGGACCAACCGCAATGGCGGCAGCGGCGTGATCTTGGGTTGAGAAAATATTGCAGGATGCCCAACGAACTTCCGCTCCCAATTCGACCAAAGTCTCAATAAGGACTGCCGTCTGAATGGTCATATGCAATGAACCAGAGATACGCGCACCCTTGAGTGGCTTAGTTGCTCCATACTCTTTGCGCAAAGCGCGAAGACCGGGCATCTCATGCTCGGCAAGATGAATCTCCTTGCGCCCAAAAGGGGCCATAGAAAGATCGGCGACGCGGAAGTCTTTACGTTCGGCAAATGAAGATGACATGTGGGGCTCCTTGATAGAAATCTGACAACGGGTGAGACAAAAACAAGCCATCACGTGATGGCTCGCTGCTTGCTCTATCCCGGGCAGGGGCCTACTGGCACCAATCAGACAGCCCGATTGTCCCAGTCTAGGCAGTAACTCGCGCTCTCTCGGGACATAGTCGCCGAGAGCAAGCTATTTTGAGCGACCGGTGGTCTTAATCCCGCCAGCAGCAATCTTGGCCATGATGCGCTCGTGCTCTTGAGCCGAGACAACTTCTGACTCATCTACCAGCATCACTGCGATGGAGTCACGCACGGTATAGCGACGCTGCAAACGAGTGTTATACAAAGAGTTCTCATCCTCCAAGATGTGCAAAACCCCCTTGTCAACTGGACAGGCAAGCACTGAGGCAAGTTCGGGATCAATAGGCATGTGAATCTCCTTTTTCAGACTGAGGTAATTGCTGCAAGTAATTCGGCCACCCGATGATCGCATTGATTGCGATCGGGCGCCTCAAGATTGAGTCGCAACAAAGGTTCGGTATTTGATGGGCGTAAATTAAACCACCATTCCCCGCAGTCTACGGTCAGTCCATCGACGCGATCCTGAGGGAATGCAGAGAACTTTGCCGATACCGACTCAATGACGTGCGATGGGTCATCAACCTGAGTGTTGATCTCACCGCTGAGGGAATAACGCTCATAGGCCCGGCGTATCTCCGAAAGAGGTTCACCGACACGACTCATTTCTTCCAGCATCAACATTGTGGCGATCAGTCCGCTATCAGCGCGGTAATTATCTTTGAAGTAGTAATGAGCAGAGTGTTCTCCGCCGAAAACAGCGCCAGTCTCGGCCATCAATTGTTTGATGTACGAGTGACCAACTTTTGTGCGCACCGGATTGCCACCGTGTTCACGAATGATTTCTGGCACTGCTCGGCTACAAATCAGATTGTGCAAAATCGTTGCACCCGGAAACTTGCGCAACATGCTGGTCGCTAAAATACCCGTTGTCGTTGAACCAGATAATCCACGACCCAATTCATCAACAACGAAGACGCGATCGGCATCACCGTCAAAAGCCAAACCAATATCAAAAGCACCAGAACTGACTCGCGCTTGCAGGTCACGTTGATTCACCGACTGCAAAGGGTCTGCAGGATGATTAGGAAAACTTCCATCAAGTTCGCCATACATCACTTCGAGTTCAAGACGCGGTAGCCGATCAAAAACTGCCGGCACGACTAGCCCACCCATGCCATTGGCCGTATCGGCAACCACTCGCATCGGACGTAACGCCGAAGGGTCAATGAATGACACCACATGATCAACGAAGGCCGACAACAAATCCCGTTCGGTCGTTCGACCGGGGCGTGCAACAGGCTTTAGTCGAACTCCATCAAGAACTTGCTGAGCAAAAACTTTGACATCGTTGAGGCCAGTACTTTCGCCGACTGGACGCGCCCCCGACAAACAAAGTTTGATGCCGTTGTACTGCGCTGGATTATGTGAAGCAGTAAACATTGCCCCAGGAGCATCCAACTTGCCAGCGGCGAAATATAAGAGGTCCGTTGAAGCCAAGCCAATGTCAATGACATCGATACCTTGTTCCATCAAACCGCGTGAAAATGCGTCAGCCAATTCTGGTCCAGTGGGCCGCATGTCTCGCCCAACGATCACCACTTGTGCTTTCGTGAATTGGGCGAATCCAATTCCTAAGGCGTAGGCCACATCAACATCAAGTTGATCGGGAACCGTGCCTCGGATGTCATAGGCCTTCACAATCTGATCAAGAGCCGAGGGGGAAGCCATGCGAGACAGAACCCTATCGGTGGACTACTCAGGCTGGCGAGGGCTTTGAGACCTCGCTCGACACAGTCACCTCTGTGGGACCCTGCGGCTCAGCCCCAATTCCCCCTACTACCTGCCCCTTTGCACGCCGATTCTGGCGCCACATGAGAAGCACAGCAAGGATTCCTAATCCCGATAAGAGATAGGCAAGGCGGTCAATAAGACTCGGCTTGAAGTTCATTGAAACCTCTTGCGAGGTTGGGATGACGACCATCATGTTTGGCGCTACGCGATATGGACCGTCGGCACCACTGACCTCCCAGTTAGGGAAGTAACTCACTCGCACCAGAACCGGAACACCGATTTTATCAACCGAGAAGGACACCGATTCTTCACCGATGACGACATCCGAAACGACAGCAGGAGAAATACTGAGAGGTTCGATGGCTGGCGTCGGCCTCACAACGTCCACCTTGCGCGAATCGGATCCAGGTTCGCCTTCTCGACGCTCGAGGTCAATGACGGCTTGCACTCTTTGCCATTCGTCTGGACCATCATCGGCTGGTATCGCCGTCCATTCAGACGGATTTTGCAACCAACTTGTTCCAACTTCTAACCAACGCTCTCGTTGGTCCCCCGAACGCTCGGTCACAACAACGGGTTGCACTGTCAGTGGCGTCACAATCTCTGATCCTGCAACGGCATAAATATGCCATGGGCCAGACTGCGTCATCGCGCTCAAGCCACCACCACTGGCCACGTTCTCTTCAGCCTTGGCGATGGCTTCGGGGGTGACAGCCATGTAGTAATTCACGCCGAGGGCCTGCAAATACGAAACACCGACGTCTGGGTTGTTGTTGATATACCGCAACTCGCGCACAGGGTTAGAACTTTGTTTGGACATCGCCCCTGCGGCCAAAAAGTGATACGGCGTAGTCCCTGAGGCTTCGAAGAACAAACCTTCACTTGAACCGATGCATCCATCCGTCCAAAAGGGCAACAACATCAAGGCCATTGTCGTTCCATATTTGTCGTTACCGCTGAAGTTCTCCCACAGTGCTCGACCACAGCCACGAGTTTCGCCAATGTCTTTCATCGCTTGCACCACGTTGTAGTACTCGCCGTAGGAAGAGCGGCCTTCGTAGCCCGAGAAGTTCCAGCGAGCCCAACCATCAACGAACCCCTTGCTGGCTGCAGGTCCTTCAAAGGGCCCCCATGTGTACTCCGCTCCTTTGCCTTCGTCAATGACATTGCCAAATGGCAGGACTTGGAAACGAAATCCAAGCACCAGCAGGGTCAGAACGGATGCGACAATGGCTGTGATCGTGCGTGTTCGAAACTGTTCGGCCTTAACCAATTTATTCTCTTTGAAAACTTTTCCTTGAAGATGGCTGCGTTGGTACTGACTGAGCCTCAGCAGCATCGAGACCAATTCAATAATGCCCACGGCGGCCAATAGATAACGGCACATATTGAACATCGGTAGCAAACGGGGATTCCATAGCAAGCCGATGATCGGCAAACTGTCGTTGAACAGAAAGACAAACATGGCAAACACAATTGCGCACATGCCCAACCAGATACCAGCAACATTTCGCTTGACCACCATGGCCGCGAAACCAATCACCGAACAGGACAAAATAAAGACATTCCAAAACGGTGGAAGAGCAAAGAACATTCCCCAATAAGAAGTGAAGGAACCGTTACCTGGCTCACCTTTGTATTTCATGTCAGTCATGTAGGCGTGATTCAACAGGAAAGGACCGACCCAAAAAGCGGACAGCAGGGCACCTGTTCCCGCGGTAGTGATGAACCACCGCAGTCGCCGCCGATCAAGCCACAACACAGCCATCAAGATCAACCCGACGGCTACATAAATCGCCACAATTCCGTGGCACAGAATCGCCAAGGCCATACACACCGCAGCCTTGATTCGATGCTTACCTGTCTGCATACCATTGGCAAAGAACCCGAAGGCCAACATTGCAAATGACAGAGCAATGGAAAATGAAAATTCGCCAGCCATTGTCGAGGCAATGTTGCCTCCGTAGATGGTGTAACTCTCATCCAACAAATAAACCAACCCGACCATGGCGAACAATTCAGGAATCGGATAGGCGAATCGCGCAAGTCGCCCAAAAATCCAACAGCAGACGGGCAAGGTCACAACGCCCATGACAGCAACCAACTTGAAGGCCATGCCGTATGGAAGGAGAACATCAAGGAGGACGATAAAGAAGGCTGGCACCACCATGTAGAAGCGATAAATCGGAAGACCTGAATACCAATCCATTGACCAGCCATTAAGTTTCCATGGCAAAAGGTGGTCTCTCAAAAAGGCGGGACCCCACACATGTGCACCCATATCGCCACCCGTTGGCGTTGAATCACTAAAAACCAATGTGGGCTGAATAACTTTGATGGCGACAAAAGTGCTCAGGCCAACCAAGGCCACGCGCACCCAGAAAATCGTGAAGCGTTGACGGCTCCACTGACCCATCGCCGTCTGATGGAACCATGCCATGGCCCCCGAATCAGTCACTACGTCCGAATCGTTCATACGCTTCTATCCTGCCACCTCGATCCGCCTAGGACGCGAGCGCGAGACCGATCAGAGCCGTGGCATTGAAGCCGATGTGCATCAAAATCGGCAGACTTAGCCTCCCCGAACGCTGAAAGCCGTAGCCCAAGAGCAAAGCAAAGGCGAATAATCCAGGGAACTCAACTGGCTGAAGATGGATTGCCGCAAAGAAGGCTGCAGAGATGACCAATGCTAAATAGTTCTGTAGTCGACTCTGCAAGGCCTGCAGGACCAGACCGCGATACATCAATTCCTCAATGAGTGGGGCACCGATTGCGACCATCAGAAAAAGTCCCACGGCCCAACCGCCATCAGCCTTATCCCACAAGTCCTGGGCTCGCTGCTCGACTTTGTCGCCAGAAAAAGTCCCCGACCAAATTCGCTGCAATGGCCAATACACCGCTGGAACGAGAGCGAGTTGGCAGGCAACCCCGATGGGTAATCCCCAAAGATCTGCGATTCGAAAGCGGAGTTTGAAATCATCTATAAAACTTGATCCACCCCATCGCCGACTGACAATAATCACTGCTGCGAGCATCGGCATCCACAAACAGAAAAGAGAAACGATGGTAAACGATGTCGGCCACTGCTCACTTTTTTCACCACTGTGCCCAAACAATCCCTGAGCTATTGCCTGAATGGGTAACGCTCCCAGAGAGGCCAAAAACCAAGCACCAGCTGCGATAGCAACGCTAAAACGAGTGGCGTTCGTCGCCGGTCGAGCACGGTCCACGAAAAGCTTCAGCCAGCCAGGCGATGAACAAAGGGCAAAACATCTGCCCGACGACGATCATCTAAGTTCCAGCCAGTGGGTGCGGCGAAACGCTGCCAATGCTTTGAGCACAGTTCGTAAATATGAGATTCGCGCTGATCGTGGAGATGATCAATCCAAATCACAGACGTGGCATATTGAAACGCCAGAGAAATGTGAGCTTTTTCCTGACAACCACTCCGAGTACACGAACGCATCGGCAAAATGTACGAGAAAAATGGTCTGCTTTGGTGGATATCTGAGTCCCGAGTTTGCCGTGCGCCATTGGCTGTGACCGAAACGGGGTCGTAGGTCCACACTGAAGCCGAGCCCGACCCAACGGGGCTTGATGAACGCCCGTAGGATATGTCCCATGAGCGAGTCAACTCCTCCCCCTCCACCACCTCCACCCAGCGCTGGCCCACGCCGCACACCAAAGCGCGCTGGCGCACCCAAGAATCGCGCTCCGCAGGACCAGTCCTCGGACACCAAGACGACCGGTCGACCGTCGATGCCTAAATGGTCGCCATGGGTTCTGCTCGCTTTGATTCTTGCTCTGATATTCGGCCCGCAACTTCTACCTGGACCAGATCGCGAAAAACTGGGCTTTGAAGAGTTCATGACTCAGGTTGAGGGCGGACGAGTTGACGAAGTCAAACTAAATAACCTCACCTTGACAATCACCGGCTCATTTACTGATGGCAGCGATTTCTCCACGACTGCCCCTCCAGGGTTCCCGAATGAACTTGATCGCGAACTACTGCGCACCAAGGGCGTGGACTTCAAACCGACTACCCCGCAAACCAGTTGGCTGATGAACTTGATCCCCTTGCTGTTGCCGTTCGTTTTGATTATCGGCTTCTTGGTATGGATGAATAAGCGAGCTTCTGGACAGATGGGCAACATGATGTCCGTGGGCCGCAGTCGGGCTAAGACATTCAACCCAGATCGACCATCCACAACTTTCGCCGACATCGCCGGCTACGAGGGTGTCAAAACCGAAATCAAAGAAGTCGTTGATTTCTTGCGTATGCCAGAACGTTTTAAAGAAATCGGCGCCAAGGTCCCTAAGGGCATGCTCTTAGTCGGCCCCCCTGGAACTGGAAAAACTCTCTTCGCCCGTGCCGTCGCAGGAGAAGCTGGCGTTGGATTTTTGTCAGTGACTGGTTCGGACTTCATGGAAATGTTCGTAGGCGTCGGAGCAAGTCGTGTTCGTGATCTTTTCCAGCAAGCTCGCAAAATGGGTAAAGCCATTATCTTTATTGATGAAATTGATTCCATCGGTCGCAAACGCGGTGCTGGACTCGGTGGCGGTCATGACGAGCGCGAGCAGACTCTGAACCAGTTGCTCTCGGAGATGGATGGCTTTGAGACATCTGAAGGGATCGTCATTTTGGCGGCCACCAACCGCCCCGATGTTTTGGATCCAGCGTTGTTGCGTCCAGGTCGTTTTGATCGCCAGATCGTTGTCCCGTTACCGGAATTTGAAGAGCGCGCGGCGATTCTGCGAGTTCATAGTCGCGACAAGCGCATGGGACCCGACGTGGATCTCGATGTCATGGCCAAAGGAACTCCTGGAATGAGTGGTGCCGACTTGGCAAACCTCGTCAATGAATCTGCACTGTTTGCCGTGCGACGCGAAAGCGCTCAGATCGAACGAATCGACTTTGAATCAGCGCGCGATCGGATCATGATGGGTGCCCGTCGCGATTCTTTGATCTTGTCCGCTGAAGAAAAGCGAGTCACTGCTTACCACGAGGGTGGTCACGCAATCTTGGCAACAGTTCTCCCTAACGGTGATGCACTGCACAAGGTGACGATTTTGCCACGTGGCATGGCCCTCGGAGTCACTCAAACTTTGCCAGAAGAACGACATAGTTTTTCCAAGAACTACATTTTGGATCGTATTTGCATGGCGTTAGGTGGACGTGTTGCTGAGCAACTTGTTTTTCAGCAACAAACGACGGGTGCCTCAAATGACCTTGAAGTTGTGACTGGTCTAGCCCGACGCATGGTTCGCGAATGGGGTATGAGCGACAAGGTCGGCCCCATGGCGTGGCATAACCAGCAACAAGTTTTCCTTGGTGAGGACCTAATGACTGGCGGTCGTGAGTACAGCGATGATACGGCGCGGATGATGGACGAAGAGATCAACACGATTCTGCGACAAGAAGAGCGACGGGCAATCGAGATCTTAACGAAGCATCGTGCCGGACTCGACTTAGTCGCCCAAGCCCTTCTTGATAAAGAGACCATTGATGGCGCTCTGGTGTCTGCACTTGTGCAACAGGGTCTTGACGGAACAGTCACGACTCCAGTTGGCGCTCACGACTAGTCGGCGTTGACAGGCTCGCCCGTAGACGCCCCTGGCTCGCGAGCAGTCGCCATCGCTGCCCATAAATCAGTTGCGCTGAGCGGTCCCATGAATGACTTGTGAACAACACCGCTCACATCGCAGATGACAATTGTAGGAACTGCTTCAATGTTGTAGCGAGTGTGCAAATCACGTTGCATTTCGTACTCCACTTCAATCACAGCAACTTCACGAGTCGCCAGAACCTTTGCTTTGGCTGACATGTCAGCACAGACATGACAGGAAGCAGACGTGAATACCACGACTAGCCATTCTTGAGATTGCGTAGCGAAATCTTTTCGATCAATTTGGGTTGGGGCAACAAACAACTTTTGTGTGGGTGCATCGCTGACCCGACTCCGACGAATCACTAGGGCTGCGACAGCCACGATCACTGCGATCACTGCAGCAGTCAAAAGGCTAGTCATCGTTCCTGCATCATCCCGGAATCGCCAAAGACCCGCTGCGGCCGCCCAAGGTTGAAGTTCGTTCAAGTCGGCGCTCAACGAGAAGATTTTGAGTGCCCACAATCTCTAGCGCTCGGCCTAGAGCTAGATCATCAAGCAAATCAATGGAAATAATGCCATTTGCGACAAGGGTTATGTCAATCAAACCAGGGACTGGTTCCTCGCCACCAGGACCAACTGAAAAGACGGTCACAAGAGCGTCGGCGGAAGATGTATTGAGCACGACCAAGGCATCCTTCAGAGCGATTTTGATACTCGTAGGCACGCTCCATCTCATTGAGCGTGCGCCCTCTTGTCCACCAAGAACAACTGAGGTGACGACACTGGTTCCCGCAGGCCTAGTGAGAATTCGCTCCACCACCAAGTTGTCTCCCGACTGACTCGAGATCACCGCACCATGAAGACCATCAGGCATCCCCACCAATGCCGACGTATTGAAGGCCACAACATCATGGGCAGGAATCGTCAGAGTTGTTGCTGGTGGATCGACGGCGTCCTCCAGTCCAAGAATCAGCACATTTGCTGAAACCTGTTCGTCCGAGGGATTGAAAATCATTAAGGTCTCGGTCATCCCCGTTCCCTTTTCACCATCTGCAAACCACCACTGATCCGACATTGAAGGACTGCCGAGCGCAAGTACATAGCCCAGTCGCCCCGCTCCAAGGAAATGTTGCTCTTTGGCGGCAACGATTTGACCAGCAGTTGCATTGACGCTGATTGCCAAAATCTTTTCATCTCTGAACCCAGCATCTGCAATATTCAAAACTCGAATTGACTGAGGGGGGATGACATATCCATCCAAGTTTTGCGGAGAGCGAAATCCTTTTTCCGTACTCACGCCAATATTAAGAATTGCTGGAGTCAGATATGGATTAGTTAAAAGGATTCGAAACTCTGAAGATTCAGCCGTGAATCCATCGGCGAAATACCACTCACTCGATGTGCTATTCGAACATGGGGATACTGCCGAACCAGCCGGATGGATTGCCCGTTGCTCAACGCTCGCCGCAGAATCGCTCACTTCAACGTAACTACTGGCGTAACGGGCGCTGGCCAAAGCATCAATATCCACCGTCAACTGGCTTCGCGCCTCAACCACAATCTGCTCTCGCACGGGATCCTGTTCAGTTGTCAAGATCGTCACCACACCGGTAATCGGAGCATCCGTTGGATTAGTGACGACAACTTCACCGCCATATTCGCCGTCGCTACTCGGGCCACTGGCGGCAGATCCAGCACACAACCACGTACGCGTGATCACTCGCTCATCTTGACGAATTGACGGAGTTCCAAGACGCGTCGCAGCAGAAAAAGTCGGTGGTATATCCGCAGTGTTGTTGTTTGGTATGACAACTGCCGCTACACACGCGGCGATGATTATGAATATGACTGTGAGTCGCCGAATCATTGACTCATGTCCTCAAAGGAGACAACAGGTTCAAGCGATACGGGAATGATACGGCGGCCAAAAAAGCGCGGTTGAAAGAGCGCCACGAGAACAATGACCCACAAAATCATTTGCAGCAAAACCCACAAATAACGCGTCACTGGATTGTCGTAGACAAGACGACCCGAGCCCGCGCTACTTTCAAATGTCATCACTGATCCGAACGAGGCCATCCCAACCACAGATTGACCCGCATTCTGAAGGCGCCAACGAGAGTCAAATGGAGTGCCGATATGCAACTGTCCAGCAGGTATTTCCTCAGTGACTGAGCGCCAACTTGCTGTACCAACCAAGGCTGCACGTGAACCCGATACGTCATTGTCAACTAAGGCCGTGACACCACCAGCGTTTGTGCCTTGTTCGGCACTCAAACTCAACATTGCGGTCACGGGGATCCACTGCATGTTTTCAAAAATAACCATACTCGTCGGGCTATAGACGGAACGCAGGTCCAATTGAACCCCTAATGACTGTGTTAAACCGCTGGCCACAGGCAGCGGCGAAGCACTAGTTGACTGCACGCGATCGAGTATCGGTACAACGATGTAGCGAATGCCGAAGGGAGCCATCAGACGACCAACTCGATCTGTTGATCCTTGAGCGATGGCATCA
>WLTJ01000010.1 GCA_009705435.1 Actinomycetota bacterium
CAGGGTCCGCACAATAGATAAACCGAGTCCTGTCACTCCATTGAGATCAAATGCTGGGTCCAAGACACGACCGTCGTTTATTACTTTGATCTCAATGTCATCATCCGTGCCACCGAGTTCGACGACCACTGAGCCACCAGCGCTGCCTTCAGGGAAGCCGTGATCAACGGCGTTTTGCAAAAGTTCAGTTAACACCACAGACAGAGGCGTGGCAACTGTGGCCGGCAGACGACCACCATCACCCTGAACAATAAATCGCACGGGACGATCGGGTGATTGCAAACCTTCTTCGACCAAGCGCAATAAAGGGCGCACAATCTCAATGAAGGCCACATCCTCACCGGTTTCACGGGACAATGTTTCATGCACCAATGCGATCGTGCGGATCCGCCGCACACTCTCTTGAATCGCTGCCTTCGCCTCCGGCGATTCCAGTCGACGCGCTTGCAAACGTAACAGTGAAGAAATGGTCTGCAAGTTATTCTTCACGCGATGGTGAATCTCCCTGATCGTGGCGTCTTTTGAGAGCAGCAGACGATCGCGGCGGCGCACTTCGGTGACATCGCGAATGAGCAACATTCCACCCGTGATGACCTGCGAAGCAATGATCGGAAGACAGCGAACCAACAAGGTCACATCAACCGTCTGATCAAATTCTTCAATGACCGGTTCATGACGCTCAAAGGCTTGGCGCACTGGACTGTCGGCAAAGCCAAGTTCACTGACAGATTGTCCGACGACATTTGCCGTGATTCCAACTCGATGCAATGCTGACACCGCATTTGGTGATGCGTAGCGAATGACAGCCTGTTCATCAAGAACGATTGCCCCGTCCCCAACACGGGGTGCGGCACTGAGATCTGCGGCACGGCCACGGAATGGGAATGCACCTTGGGTGATCATCTCAGCTATGCGTTGAAAAATTGAGAGATATGTGCGCTCAAGTTCACCGGGTTGGCGACTCGTCTTTGACGACCACTCGCGGGTCAAGACCGCAATCGGACCGTCTTCACCATGAACTGGGATCGCTAAAACATGAATTGAATCAAAAATATTTCTTTTATGCAGTTCGCCTTCACAGATTTCTCCCGAGGCGAATGCCCGACCAAGAAGCTCGGCTTCAGCCTCATTGGCTTGCGAATCAACAAGGTCGCTGCGGTAAATCGTTTGACCCGTAGCCGGACGCACTTGAGCACCAACCACCCAGGTGTTGTCGTGACTCCGCAGGTACAGCATCATGTCAGCAAAACAAAGATCGGCCAACATACCCCATTCACCGATCAGTTGCTGCAGATGAGCACTGTCGTCCTTAGAGAGGTCTGTATGTTGACGAAGGAGTTCGCCAAGTGTTGCCATGTCTACGAGTCTGCCCGAAAACGGTGCGCAACTCAGTCATCCTTTGTGCTGAACGCGTCTTTCAGCCACCAAAACCCATACGTCGGTCGCCATCGACCGAACCAAATTCGACATACGCAATTTTGGCCGAAGCCACTCCCACGGTGCGACCCTTTTTATCAACGAGCCATAAAACATCAGTTGCCCCTGACAAAGCAGCCTCAATTTTGGCCTTGGTTGCATCGCGCTCTTCATCGGCCTGCTCCAGCGAAATTTCGCGTGCAATCTGAGTAACGCCAATACGAATGTCCACGACTTGCCTCCGGTGTTAGCACTGCGAACAGGAATTTCCTGCCCGCTTTCTTGTTCTGACGCTATCGCCTAGGAGAGCGTGAACTCAGACCGCAGTAGCGCAAAAAGTGCTACCCATCGGCAAAGATTCCATAGTTGAGACATCGGCGTCACCGTACAATGCGCTCAACATACCTTTGACCATGCCTCGATCAACAGCGCAAATCACTGGATGCTCAATGGCCACATCACCAAACGGGCAGTGATTATTAATGATTTGCAGTTGGTTATTGCGCTTCTCGGTGTGAGCAGCGAACCCGTGAGCAGTGAGGGCGTCGGCTACGGCCTGCATCGCTGAGCGCAAACTCGTTTGCCCAGCAGCCAAATCGGTACCCGTGAGAGCTGCTGCCATCGCCCGTCCGTATTCTTGACCGACCTCTTCGGCAATGATCTCGGCCTGCGCAGCAGGCAACATTGCCAATGTCTTTCCCAAAAGACTCAAAACCAGGTCATCACTGCGCACAGGGAATTCGCCCATCGGCAACTCTGCCGCCGCCGAATAACGCTTGGACGGCCGCCCCGCCCCGCCGCCACTGGGACGAACGACGGCCACGTCGACATAACTGCCGGCCGCCAATTTGTCTAAGTGGTGTCGCGCCACATTGGGATGCAGGTCAAATTCAGACGCAACCTCAGCGGCTGTGACGCCCTCGTCGATACCGCGCACAAAAAGGTAGATCGCTCGGCGAGTGGGGTCCCCGAACGCATTGGTAATAGCCGTCACAGAAGCCGCAAATCCACCAGTAGCGGTAGTTGGTGACCCGTGACCTGAAACAGAAAGGGGGCGGGACACAGACATAGAGTTATTATACCTATCGCCGTAGTGCAAATTATGAAGTCGGGAGCCCCACCCATGTCAGTTACCCATGAGCAAGTCGTTGAAGCCCTGCGACCGGTTGAAGATCCAGAACTCCACCGGTCCATTGTGGACATCGGCATGCTGCGCGATGTGCAAATCAATGACGGTGTCGTGTCCATTCTGATCGCTCTCACTATTGCTGGGTGCCCTTTGCGTAATGAGATCACCAATCGCGTCAAGAATGCAGTCACTCCCCTCCCAGGCGTTGCCAGCGTCGCCCTCGAGTTCACCGTGATGACTGATGAAGAGCGCGGAGAACTGCGCACCAAATTGCACGGTGATCCAAGCGCAACTGCGGGTCAAGGTCAAGCCCACGGTCACGCCGAAGGTCGTGCAATCCCATTTGCGAATCCAGATAACAAAACTCGCCCGCTACTCATTTCTTCTGGCAAGGGTGGAGTTGGAAAGAGCAGTGTCACCACCAACCTCGCCGTGGCGCTTGCCGCTCAAGGACACTCGGTCGGTGTTTTAGACGCTGACATTTATGGCTATTCAATTCCGCGGATGTTGGGTGCCAATGCTGATCCTGTTGCCATTGACCGCATGTTGCTTCCTTCGGAGTCATATGGAGTGCGCTGCATCTCCATTGGTTACTTTGTCCCCGAAGGTCAAGCGGTTGTCTGGCGTGGGCCGATGTTGCACAAAGCGCTTGAGCAGTTCTTAACCGATGTCTATTGGGATGAGCCAGACTTTTTGCTGATTGATATGCCACCAGGTACTGGCGATATCGCTCTCAGTCTGAGCCAATACTTGCCAAAGGGCGAGGTGTACGTTGTCACCACTCCACAACAGGCCGCACAAAAAGTTGCGCGCTTATCGGCTGCTATGGCTGTCAAAGTCGGTTTGCCAGTCAAGGGCATCATTGAAAATATGTCTTGGTTTACGGGCGATGATGGCAAGCGCTATGAATTATTCGGTAGCGGTGGTGGCCAAGAGTTGGCCACCGAACTCGCTGTCCCACTTCTCGGTCAGTTGCCATTCGTGCAAGCATTGCGCGAAGGCGGCGATGATGGTCGCCCCATCGCTGCCATTAACCCCGACAGCGAGTCTGGCTTAATCTTCCACGACATAGCGCGGAAAATTGCTGCCGATAATAAGCCTCGCAAGAAGTTCAGTAAGTTTCTGAAAATCAACGGTTAAAAACTAGTCGTTCCAGAAACGCTGTTCCTTAAACGGATCGGCATACATGTGGTAGCCATTGCGCTCCCAAAATCCTGGCGCATCTTGAGGTATTAGTTCAATGCCGCGCAACCATTTAGCACTCTTCCAAAAGTACAAATGCGGGATGACAATCCGCACTGGACCACCATGCTCGGCGGTGATCTCTTCACCTTCAAATGCGTAGGCAACGAGGGCCTCATCAGTGGTGATGTCTGCCAAAGGAACGTTAGTCGTATAACCGAATTCGGCATGTTCCATGACATGTGTTGCATCGCTCTGCACACCAGCAAGTGCCAATAAATCTTTGACTCGAACACCTTGCCATGTGGTATCAAACTTGCTCCACTTGGTCACGCAATGAATATCAAAAGTCAGTGACACACTCGGTAGTGCCTTCAATTCATCGAGAGTCAGAGTAAATGGCTGATCAACGAGACCGAAAATATCCAGACTCCACTGTCCAGGTTGATAATCGGGGATTTCACCGACATGGAGTACAGGAAAACGATCCGTCAAGTATTGCCCAGGTGGCAATCGTGAGGCATCAAGCCCACGAGACGAAATGCCTTGTCGGTTACGTTCAAAAAAGCTCATACCGACAGTTTGTCGTCATTTGCAGTGTTCAACACCGCTGGAGAGCACCTCATTTTTGCCTGTAGTTTGATCCCATGACTAAGGTCTGCAACATTTACCTTGTTCGACACGCCAAGGCGGGTGACCGAAATGGCTATGACGGAGATGACACTCTGCGCCCCCTGAGTGGAAAGGGTCGCCGTCAGGCAGTGGCGATCTGTGAGCGCCTGAGTCAACTCATCGTCAAACTCCCCGAGGCTCGTTTGCTCTCAAGTCCGTACATCAGGTGTATCCAAACACTCGAACCTCTCGCGGCCGAGCGCCACGCTGTCATCCAAACCGAAGAATGTCTTGCTGAGGGTTATGACCGCGAGGGTGCTCTCGAACTCATATCCTCACTTCCTAATGGATCGGTGTTGTGTAGTCATGGTGATGTGATCCCCGATGTGATGGCGGCCCTGCGGCGTCGAGGTGCGGAAATCATCGGAGATCCTGACTGGCGCAAAGGCACAGTGTGGGTCTTGGAGCGTGAAAATGGCGAGATCACCCGGGCCGCGGCGTGGCCTCCTCCTGACACTGACTAATGATTTAATTACGGACTGGGAGTTGAAGACTCCGTGACCGCTGCATCAATTTGATCTGATAAACCCGCCACCATTGATGCCACCGCTGCTGGCGGGTTTGCTTCTAAACAAGCGCGCATCTCGGGTTGCGCAGCCTGGGCATCATCAAGAAAGCGAAAAAATGTAATGCCCAGAAAACAATGGGCATCTGGGTAGTCATCATCAATAATCGTTGCCTGTCGTAGTAGCAGCAAACCGTTTTGCAAGCGATCAACTGCAACGGCCGTATCGTCTTCTTGTGTGGAAGACAAAACTGTGAGCCAACCGAAATATGTCAAAGCCTCAATGTTTTCAGGCTCAATGGCTAATACACGCGAATACAAATCTAAACCAGTCGATATGTTGCTCATACCCTGAGAGCGCGCCTGTACCAACAGTGAACTCACACTTCCATCTTCAATCGGCCCGTTCATCCCCTGACCTGCCAGACGCTCACCTGTTGTACGGGCAATTGTGACACCAGCGGCGAGGGCGATGATCACGACCAAAAATCCCCAAGCAAATGGCTTCCAACTCATACGAGCCGGCACTGGTGGCGTACCAGCGGCCGCTATGTCGCGAATCAGAGCTGCTGCCCGAGCGGTATACGAATCGCGCAGTGAAAAGTAATCTCCCTCATCAATATCGCCAGCACTGAACTCGTGCTCAAGATCTGAAAGTGATGAGAGTAAGAAATCGCGTTCCTCTTCTAACTGAGCTAACCGATTTTCCCCCATCTCAGTCTCTATCCTGACGAGCTTGAGTGACGAGGATTTGATCTTCTTGGGTCGCTAATAGAGAACCCTCATGGCGCCAACGCCGAAACACAATGATTAAGCCACCCACGGCTGCCACGAAAGCGGCCACGGGAAGCACCCAAATCAAAGCATCAAAACCAGTGGCGCTGGGAATCAACTTCAGATCAGCGGCATAACTGTCGTCAATTATTCGAACAATTTGACCATCGGTAAGAACCCCGTCGGCAACCTGACGGGTGATCTCTTGACGAATAGCTTGAGAGCCTGGACTGCGCGACTCGTAGACACTTTCCCCGTCACATGTTGGACACGCCAGACGCTGAGAAATGGCCTCAATTCGCTCCTGCGCCGTTGACGGTCCGGAATCACGTTGGGTCCCGAGGAACATCAAGACTCCGACGCACACGAGCATCAAAAGCCATGATGGCCAACGCTTAAGTTTACTGAGGCGAGATGACATCACTGCCCGCTATCTCCGCTCATGGTGGCGATAGCGGTGCCTAAGAGTTCTGCCGTCACTTGACCCGTAAATCGCTGTGCGACAATTCCAGTGGGACTAATCAACCATGTCTCAGGAACCTTGGCAATGCCGTAATCAACTGCGATATTGGCATCTTCATCGTGGATGATCGGCCACCCACCACCCTGCGCATCAAAGAAACTTTGCACCGCCTGCTCATCGTCATCGTTGACAATGGTGTACAACTCACTACCCGTGCCGTTGAGAAGTTTTTGGTTCTCATAAAACTTCACTAATTCGCTGTGCTCACGCTTGCACGGCACACAGGTTGAATTGAAAAAGTTTAGAACGACCCACGAACCCTTGCGATGGGACAGCACAAAGTTTTTATCGTCATAAGTAGTGCTGATAATTTCCGGTGCGGGCTTCAGTAATAAAGGAGTTTGCGCTGTTTCGATATTGCGTTGAGACGAGATCACCAAAACAATGATAAATAAAGTCATCACTGCCGCAATCCCGAGAGAAATCAGCGGGGCGATTCGACGCGACGAGTCTTTAGACATGATCGGCTACTTCTTGTACAGATTCTTCAAGGCCTGCCGACACCGGCGCAGTTGGGCGTCGACGCTTGCCTGGAAATGCCGCTAAGACAGTGCCAATAGCCATCAATGCCCCACCAATCCATAGCCACATGATCAGAGGCTTGACAAAAATCTTGATCCGCGCCTGAGTGTCATCGGGACGAACTGTTCCCTCGAGCGTGAGATAGAGATCATTCACGAATCCACTTTTGACGCTGGGTGTGCCGATATCCATGCCTTGCTTCACATATTTGCTGCGTGAAGGGCTATACACCTGATCACCATCAATGCGAACTGCGGCTTTCACACTGGTCTTGACATCATCGCTCTCTAAAGAAAGACCCTCAAAAGTAAATGAGTGACCTGAGAAGGTGACTGTCTCACCCTCATTCATGACGAACTCTTGGGTGCGCGTATACGAATTTGAAGCAGTGAACGCCACAGCGATAATGATCACTCCAATGTGCACCACCATCCCACCGTTGGCGCGCCCCACAACTCCACGCCAACCTTGCCGACGACTTGCCAAAACGATTTGGCGCAACGCTGCACCACTTGCAAAGCCACCCATAGCAAAAGCTGTCAAGGAGGCCCACCCATCAGCACCAACAAAAACAGCAACTGCCAAACTTAAAACTCCACACCATGCAGGCCAGAAAAGTCGGTCGCGCAAAACCTCTTGACTCGCCTTACGCCAAGGCAAAACTGGCGCTACGGCCATCAAGAATAAAAGTGTCAAACCCAAGGGCATCGTCATGCGATTAAAAAAGGGTTGCCCAACAACGAGACGGCGGTTATCGACGGCCTCAACAATGAGCGGAAAAACGGTTCCTAAAAGCACAACAAAGGCAAAAGCGCTAAAAACAACATTATTTGCCAAGAAGGCACCCTCACGACTGATCGGCGAATCGATCGCTCCCGGCGAACGCAGTTCATCTCCGCGACGACCAATCAAAATGATGGCCACAATCACGATGGCGGCGAAGAAACCCAACAACCATGGACCCACGCTGCCCTCACTAAAAGCATGAACACTGTTGATCACACCCGAACGAGTCAGGAAGGTTCCTAAAATCGTCAAACTAAATGTGGCGATCACCAAACTGAGATTCCACACCCGCAACATCCCGCGACGTTCTTGCACCAAAACCGAATGCAGATAGGCGGTACCGGTCAGCCATGGCAAGAAACTGGCATTCTCCACTGGGTCCCATGCCCACACTCCGCTCCAACCCAGCACTTCGTAACTCCACCAACTGCCAAGAATGATTCCGACAGTGAGAAAGCCCCACGCATACAAAGTCCAACGTCGTGTCTCAAGTAGCCAACCTTCGCCAACCCGACCAGTGATCAGAGCCGCCATAGCAAAAGCGAAGGGAACCGTAAAGCCGACATAGCCGATGTACAAAATCGGTGGGTGGAACAAAACCAAGATGTGGTTTTGAAGAAGCGGGTTCGGGCCCGGTCCATCGCTCACTCCGAGAGGACCCATGGTGAAAGGATTCGCTGGACCAAAAGATAAGAAGAAGAAAAAGAGTCCAACGATGAACATCACAACCATGGCCCACGCCAAGAGTTCGTCACCGGCCCGTCCGCGAAACTTGCGAGCCACGGCAGCAACAAAGGCAGTGAGAACCAATAGCCACAACAAAATTGAACCCTCAAGAGCACTCCATAGAGCCGTCACGTTAAAGATTGCTGGAGTGTCGCGCGAGCCAACTTGCTGGACATACTTCATAGAAAAGTCGCGGGTAATCAACGCCCGTTCCATCATCACAAAAGCCAACAGCGCCGCAAAAAAAGCCACATAGGCGTAACGCACAGAAGATTTCAATGCCCGAAGATCGTGTCGACGAATACCCGCAATCGTGACGGCCACACCGGACAAACATGTCAAAAGACCTAATAAAATCGCTCCACGCCCGAGAGCAGCATTGATACTTACTGCGAGCATTCGGAACCCTTGTCAGTTTCGCCAACAATACGATCAGGATTTTCTGCCTCGTATTCATTTGAATGTTTCACTTCTATGCGATCTCCGTTAAAAACTCCATCACGCAGGATTCCATGAACGACGACCGGAATGCATTCTTTGAAAATCCCCCCAGGTTCTCCTTCATAGACGACTGGCAGTGAGACGCCACCAAACGACATGGAGAATTCTGTTGCGGTTGCGTTGTCGGTCACCGAACCGACATCAACGATTCCTTGAATGCGCAATCTTCGCCCCGCCTCGCAGCCTTCTTTAGCGCCGATCTCGTCCACGTTGCAGTAGTAATCAATAGCTGATGTCAAAAACTTTGTTAACACCACTCCCCCTGCGGCGACGACCAAGAGCAGAACAATCATTGCCAACCATGGGCGCCGCTGACGACGCTGACGTGCCGATGGCTCACGCGGTGAAAGATCTAGCGAGTCGGGCGATGTACCGATGTCATCAGGCGAATCGGATTCGCTCATAACCAAGGCCTCTTATCGCGCGGAACGTCGCGTGCTGCCTTGCGTGAGCGATGCAGCACCCCACGGGCATACAACGCCACACTGACGAAGGTAACGACATAACTTGCCACGATGAAACCAAGATCATCCATCAGCGACCTGCTTGCGTTGCTTCAGCGCGTCGCTCGGAAAGAGCGTGATCGAGACCGCTGTCATCAAGCATGTCTTCAAGCATTAATGATCGCTGGCGATGTAACACGAGCCAGACATACATCAATGTGAACACCACGACACCCAAGAACAGAGTGAACAGCATCAGACCATTCATCTCAACATCGGTGCCACGACCAGCCACACTGGCCTCTTGATGAAGCGTGTTCCATAGTTCTACCGAGAAATGCACGAGTGGGATTTCAAGCACTGCCAACAGTGCTAAGACTGCGCTACGGCGGGCCCGCTGTTGGTGTGTGCCACCAAGACCGCGCACCGCTAAATACCCAATGTAGGTCACAAATAAAAATGCTGTTGTCGTCAGACGGGCGTCCCATGTCCAGTACGTGCCCCAAGTCAGACGCCCCCACAAACTGCCAGTGACGAGCGAGATCCCCATAAACAACACACCAACTTCAGCAGAAGCCCCAGCGATCCGATCCCATGTGAGCGAGCGAGTTCGCTTCCACAAATATGCGGCTGAAGACACTGCGGTCATAACGAAAGCTAAATAAGCCAACCACGCGCCGGGCACATGGGCATACATGATGCGTACGGATTCACCCTGATTCACATCAGCTGGCGAAACAAAGATTCCAAGAATGATGAGGAGTGCAATACCTAAGAGAACAAAAAACCCGAGGCCCTTCGTGAACGGTGTGGAAGTTACTCGATCGTTGCTCATTTATTTGCTCCTCTCTCAATCATCAAGCAGTGGCCCAAAGGCAACTGCACCTGACACACTGAACAACACGGCGAACACTGCTAGCAAACCCAGCCAAGGCCAGCCTTGACTAGTTGAAACTCCACGAGTGCCAAACGCAGACTCAGTTGCCCGAGTAGCCCCGATCAACACTGGTGCCACCACTGGCAACAAAAGCAATGGGAGTAACGTTTCCCGACCTTTGGCCCCAGCGGCGAGACCTCCGTATAGGGTACCTACGGCGGCCAAACCACAGGTAGCGGTGAGCCCAGTCGTGACCAAGAGCACGCTCCCCGCCCACGACAGTTCTGCTCGATACAGCACAACCGCGGCAATGATCAGCAAGGTCACAAGAACCACGAGTTGCGCCATCAGGGCCATCATTTTGCCGATAAAAATCCCCATCGCAGGCACCCCCGCCGAACGCAGTTGATCAAGTGCTCCGTCGGCTGTCTCGACGGCGAACGATCGCGAGACCATGATCAAGGTGCTGAACAATGCCGCTAACCACACAAGACCTGGTGCAACTCGTTCAAGAACCGCGTCGCTATCAAGGGCGAAGGCAAACATCACCATCACGATCAAAGCAAATGGCAGAACTTGATTGAGTAGCACTCGGCTGCGTAATTCCACGCGTAGATCTTTTGCGGCGATCAATCGCGCCGTACCAATCACTGTTGTACCAGTGAATCGCTGTTGACCGGCGTTACTCATAAAGCAACAACTTTGCGAACTTGGCCAGCAATGACTTCGACTTGACGAGTTGCTAATTTGCTCGCGCGCTCTAGTTCGTGGCTGGCAACGATGACAGTTGCTCCAGCAGTTGCTGCCATCTTCAACACAGAATCCAACTCATCGCGACCCGCCGCATCAAGACCAGCATGGGGTTCATCAAGCAACCACAGTTCTGCACGACGAGCAACTAAACCAGCAAGTGCCGTCCGTCGCCGCTGACCTGCTGACAAACGAGAGACGGGCAAGTGAGCGAGGCGACCATCAAGGCCCATCCGACTCACCGCTAAGTCAATCTCGCTTTCGCTGGCACCCACTGTGCGCCCCCAAAAGCGAACATTCTCGGTGACTGTCAGATCACCGTATAAACCATTGCTATGTCCGATCATGCCAACTCGATGACGGACCAATTCTCGATCATTAGCCAGATCCACACCGAGTACCCGACCCCGACCGCGCTCAAGGGCCACCAAGCCAGCGCAGAGTCGCAGTAAGGTCGTTTTTCCAGCGCCGTTAGGCCCACTTAGCAAAACAATTTCACCGCGCTGAACGGTCATCGTCACCCCAGCCAATGCGGGAAAAGAACCCAGTACGGCCACAGCATCACAGAGGTCGACAACTGGCTCAAGTGTGGCTGGATCGTGACCGTGTGAGACCGTCGACATGCCCTTATAACGCTACCTCTGAACACCTTGACTCACCCGTGGCGGAACGGAGGTTGCACACAATCACAGGTATTGTTACGAGCCTGTGGGCACTGGAAATGAGTTCGATTCAAGCGATTACCTGACGGTCCTTCCGCCCCCGAACTTGGATCACGCACCCAATGGCCAAGAAGCCCATCCACGACTCCCATTTTGGGAGCGACCGAAGGCAAAAAAAGACTTCCGTTGGTTCATCCAGAATCTGGGATTCATGCTTATCGCCTTAGGACTACTGATGTTTCTCTTTGTCGGCTATCAACTGTGGGGAACTGGTATTCAAGAAGCCCAGTCACAAAACAGACTTGAGAGTTCATTTAAAAACCTGTTAGTGGAAAGCAGCGTTGAAAAGCCCGTGGCAGGGGTCCCGAGCACTATCCGAGAACCAATTTTTGTTGATCGTGGTGACGGAGTTTTTCTCATTCAGATGCCGACAATCAATGTCACAAAATATGTTGTGGCCGGAGTTGAAACTGCCGATCTGAAAAAAGGTCCGGGGCATTATCCATCGACGCCCTTACCTGGTGAACTGGGAAACTCTGCAATTGCTGGGCATCGCACCACCTACGGTGAACCGTTTCGACATCTTGATGATTTAGAAATCGGCGACCCAATTATCATTACTGATTTATTCAACCGCGCTTTCACATATACGGTCACCGCTCAGCAGATCGTCGAGCCGAGTGATACTTGGGTGACCGCCACCACTGATCCGAACAAAGCAACCCTCACCTTGACTACGTGCGATCCTGAGTTTTCAGCAAAACGGCGATTGATTATTTCGGCTGAGATGGATCTTGAGATCAGCGAAATCGCAGCCTCCCCCGCAGCCACATATACGCGATCGTCACCCCCCGAACCCAGCACCGACAATCCATCTCCAACCACCGAACCAGCTATCAAAAATCCAGCCCCTCAACCAACGTTTGAACAAGAAAGTGACACCCTCAGTCAAGGTTGGTTCAGCGATCTCTCAGCGATTCCACACACCGCAATGTGGAGCCTTGCGGAGTTACTGGTTCTCTGCGGTGCTTGGCAAGTTGCAAAGAAGTTCCGCAATCGACTCATCGGCGTAGCCGTTGGCTTCGCTCCATTTTTTGTGGTGTTGTATTTCGTCTTTGAAAATATTAATCGGCTGTTACCACCCAACTTCTAAAAAAGCAGTCACCATCGCGTGTATGCGCTGATTATTCTCTCAATAAATCCGCACAAAATGCTGCCGTCCCCGAGACCAGCGCATGAGGTGCTTCCCAGGGAACGAAGTGACCACAATCGCGTAACAAATACGGACCAACATGCTTTTCAAAAACTTGAGCCGCCATTTTGTCAAAGGCAGGATAAATGACGTGATCACTCGGACCAAAAAGAACCAAAGTTGGCGTACTCGCGTTATGCCCCATCATTGTCGGCTCACTGCTCTTGGAGGGATGAAAGACTGTTTCGTATCCACCAAAAGAAGCACGCATCACTGCGGCGTCGGCGAAGGGCTCGCAATGAAAGTCAATAGCTGATTGATCAAAAGTTCCGGGATGAGCCCAAAAACGACTCCCATAAAAAGTAGCAATATAGCGACGACGTTCATCAGCAGTTGACAATTCACTTGCCAGAGCATCAGCATCAAGACCTTGGCGCACAAAATAGTCGGCGGCTTCACGTGGCGCACGTGTGCCATCAATTCCAGCCATGCGCTCTTTGTCAAAAGGTAACGGTGAGTTGAATAACACCATACGATCAACGAAGTCTGGATAACGCAATGCCATGTCTTGAATAACGGGACCACCTAGATCGCCACCCAAAACGACAACCCTGTCATAACCCAATTGATCGTGCACGAGCGAGTACATGTCCTTGGAATGCGATGGCGTGTCATAGAAACCGTCAGTCGGCTGACCGCTATCGCCAAAGCCACGCAGGTCAGGCACGATGACATCAAATCCTGCAGCCGCAAATGGTGCGATGACTTTCCAGAAAATCCTCTTACTTTCAGGCCATCCATGCACACAGAGCAGTGCCACACCAGAACCTCGCTGAGCTTTTTCATAGACAAAAGCCTGTTCAAATCCACGTAACGAAGATCGATGGATATGAAATCTGCGGGCATCTACATCGTCGTGCATGTCCATACCGTACCCATCATGTTTCAGACGATAGGTATTGAAGGCGTCACCACGCTCTAGCGTAAAGGGTTATGGATGCCCAAGAGTTCCGCGCCAATGGTCAAGCAGTCATTGAGTTGATTGCCCAATACCTAGAAACAATCGAAGAACGCCCAGTGACGGCCGATGTGAAACCAGGCGATGTGCGTCATCAGTTACCTGCCCATCCCCCAACTGCGCCCGAATCTTTCGAATCTGTGCTCGCCGATGTCAGCAACATCATTATTCCTGGACTCACCCACTGGCAGCACCCAAACTTCTTTGCTTTTTTTCCTGGCAACTCGTCCTATCCGTCAATACTCGCTGATCTCTTAACTGCTGGTCTCGGAGTTCAAGGTATGAGTTGGCTCTCATCACCAGCATGTACTGAAGTTGAAACTTTGATGCTTGATTGGATGCAAGAACTCCTTGGTCTACCTGAGAGTTTCCGCAGCACGACAGCAAGCGGCGGCGGAGTCATCCAAGGTTCGGCAAGTGAAGCAACTCTGTCTTCAATTCTTGCTGCTCGTTGGCGGATCACGGAGGGTCACGTGAACAGAGACGGGGACACCACAAAACTCATCGCTTACTGCACATCGCAATCGCACAGCAGTATCGAAAAAGGTTTGCGCATCGCTGGGATCGGGACACAGAACATTCGCATGATTGAACATGACGCCTCGTTTGCCATGGTCGCCGATGCACTTGAGGCGCAGATCCTTGCCGATCAGGCAGCAGGCTTGATCCCGTTCTGGGTGTGCAGTACTCACGGCACAACATCATCAGGTGCATTCGACCCAACATCTGCGATCGGAGCAATCACCCAACGCCATCATCTGTGGCTCCATGTAGACGCCGCGATGCACGGAATCGCTGCCCTTGCTGAAGAGTATCGCTGGGTCAATGATGGTCTTGAACTCGCCGATAGTTATTGCACCAATCCCCACAAGTGGATGGGAGTCAACTTCGACTGCGATTTATA
>WLTJ01000100.1 GCA_009705435.1 Actinomycetota bacterium
TCGGGTCAATCCAGCGAGATCCATCCCCCTCTGGCGGTTCACTCACCGCAAACAGCCCACCCGGAAGCAGAAGAGGGGCCGCATGCTCGGCTGTGTAGGTCGGAGAGCCAAACCCACGAGATGTCACCGCCGCCCAGGTTCGACCCGGAAAACGAATGGGGAGATCAGCCACATCGGCCTCAATAACCTCCACCTGAGCCTGAATTCCTAATCGTCCCACGAGGCGAACAAGCAGGTCTGTGCGCTTGGATCGACGATCAACCAGGGTCACCTGAATATCGGGGCAAGCCAAGGCAATCACTAAACCCGGGTCTCCGCCCCCAGAACCAAGATCAATCACGGTGTTGACCTTGCCGTTGAGGGCCTGAGCAAAGCCCATGGAATGATCAATCACCTGTTCAAGTGGTCTATTCCCCAACATGCCGATGCGCTGGGCATCGCCCAGCGCATCCAACAACTTCTTTCGATTTTCTGGACTTAAGGCAGGGGCCGAGGACATCAGCCCCACCTTACGCTCAGTGGACTATTCAGCAGCAGTTGCTGCTGCGGGGGAGATCACAACACGTCGGTTGGGGTCTTCGCCTTCAGAATGAGTCGCAATATCTGTGCGTCCAGTCAATGCGTCGTGGACGATCTTGCGATCGGGCGATGGCATCGCTTCCAGAGCTCGTGCTGAACCACTGGCCACGACCTCATCGGCAACTTGGGTAACGAAACGACTCAACGCTTCTTTACGCTTGGCCCGATAACCCCCGATATCAATGCGTAAACGGGTGTCATGATCGCCCATCCGCCGCTGACTAACAACGCGAGTGATGTCCTGAACTGCCTGCAAGGTGCTGCCACGTGGGCCAACCAGAAGGCCCAGGTCGCTACCGTTTAACTGGACTTCGATGTCGTTACCGTCAATATTCACGGCTGTCTCGCCAGTGGCGCCCAAAGAGGCCGCTAAACCAATCAGGAACTTCTCGGCTTCTGCAGCAACCTGTGCTGGGTCGGCTGGGGGACCTTCTGGTCGTTCCCGGCGAGGACGATCGTTGTTTTCGCTGCTGTCGCTCATTTTCTTCTCCTGTTGACGTGGTTGTTTTGCACGAGGGGCGCGGGGTGCCCCTTCCGCTGACGGGGTGTCATCCTTGCGCGGACGACGGTCCCGGCGTTCGACTTTGGCGCGGGGGATACGTGGCTTGACTCGAGCACGAACTCGGGCCTCGCCTCGAGTGCGCCCGAATAGCCCAGCTTTGGGCTCTTCTAAGATTTCAAATTCAGCTTCTTCATCCGCGACACCGAGACGATCGAGTGCAATGCTCTTAGCTTCTTCAATGGACTTACCGGTTGTTTCTACCCATTCCATGGGAATTCCTGCTTTCTATTCTGACGTGAGATCGATTGAGTTGGAGTTTGATCAGCCGCGTGGCGGCTTGGGATGGCGTGACGTACCCGAAGGTTTCGGACGATTAGGTGGCGTGGCCTTACCTTTAGCCGGAGTTGACCCACCCTTGGGTGGGGTGACTCGCTTGCTCACGATTGGCTTGGGGCCAGCCTTCGGTTGCTCCTTGGCTTTGGCGAGGTCTTTTTTCATTTGACCGAACATGCCGCCGCCGCCAACATCGTCCTTGGCTAATTCGCGCGCTTTGGCTCCAGCAGCTTGGGCTTGACTACCGAGTGAATCATCACCTTTATAGAAGCGGCGGGTGATATATGACTGTTGCGCAATACGTACAATCGTCTGCGCAAAGTAGTAAACGACCAGCGCTACAGGGAAAAAGAATTGGAAGACGCCGAAAAATACTGGCAGATACTGCATCAATTTCTGTTGCGAGGCCGACATCGTCGGAGACACCGTACGACTAGCTATCATCCGTTGTTGGACGAAATACAGACCCATCAAAGCCACAACTAGTAAGGCATAGATAACACCCGTTGCGGCATTTTCTTGAATTGCCTTCACTGGAGTGAGGGACAGATCGAGCCCAAGAGAACGCATTTCGGTCTTGCCCAGCAAACTTGTATACAGCTCGCCGGTTTTTGAGATGTAGTCCGGATCAAAGGTGCCATCAGCCGTTTTCTTGGTGAGACCATGCAGAACTCGGAACATAATCAAGAAAATCGGCATCTGAGCCAAAAGTGGCAGACATGAAGCCAATGGGTTGACTTTGTGCTCCTGGTAGAGCTTCATCATTTCTTCGTTAAGTTTCTGGCGATCATTGCGATGTTGTTGTTGCAGTCGCTTCATTTCTGGCTGAACCTTCTGCATCTCCAACATTGACTTTGTGCTCTTCAGTGTGAGCGGGAAAATCAACATCATGATGACCACGGCGACTAGGGCAATGGCCGCGGTGTAGTCCGATGTGAGGTTGTAGAACTGACTTACGAGCCAGGCTGCTGCTTGGAACATGTCACGACACCTTTCCGGTGGGCTGAATATGGTTTATCTGTGCACAGTGGGCATCGTGTTGATGCCTAGGTTCTGGAACTGGATCAAAGCCGGACGCACCAAATGGGCGGCAGCGCACAAGTCGACGGAGAGTCAACCATGAACCGCTACGCGCCCCATGAATGTCAATCGCCTCTTTGGCGTACTGCGAGCAACTTGGGGTGAAGCGACACGGTGAAGGACGACCTTCACGTGCTAGTTGGTACCAGTTTATGCCTTTTAATAGGTAAGATTTCATAACGGAATCACTTTTAAACACTCCATTTGCTGGCAAGACCATCGACCGCAGAACGCAAGTCGGTCAAAGTGATCGACTCCGCTGGGCGGGTTAAGCCGATGAGATACAAACCGGGCCTCATTTCAGGAGTTGCGTGACGCAGCACTTCACGTAACTGCCGTCGGACGCGATTGCGCTTCACTGCTGTTCCAGCAGTGCGACCAATAGCGAAGGCCACATGGGGCCCATCAAGAGCAGAGTCCGACAACATCACGCACCAAACAACTCCACTACGAACTCGGATTCCTTGGCGACGTAATCGCGCAAATCCGGCTCGACCGTGAAGTCGTTTGATCAAGCCGACAGCTTCTTGCGGCCCTTCAGGCGACGGGCTTTCAAAACTGCTCGCCCGGCGCGGGTGGACATACGAGCGCGGAAGCCATGTTTGGCTGAACGGCGCTTCTGATTAGGTTGGTACGTACGCTTCATGCAAAATCCTCAATTCCTGGTGGCGCCCCATCCGGGCGAGAAACACCTGGTAGTGACTACTATTCAGCCTCCTTGACAACCTTCGCCCCACGCTGGTGGAACGCAACTCGTCAAGCGCTTATGGGCAGGCTACGGCCTAAAGGCCAATAGGGGCAACCCTGACACGCGAATCCCCTCTTTACGGATTATCCACAGCCTGCTAAGGTGTCTATTCCCTTACGAATGCTCTCACGTTCAACCCTCCTCGGTTGACCATTGAGGCAGGTCAGGGTATCTAAATTCATCCCACCGTATTGTCCACAAGTTGTGGATTGATCTGTGGACAACATACCTATTTTTTGAAGGAGTAGCAGGTGGAACATACTGATGACTTGTGGACAGCGGTTTCGCAACTGCTTCGCGCCCAAGTCTCGGATGCCGTCTGGTATTCCACTTTCAATGATGTGCACTCGTTGCCCGACGATCAGAACACCTTGCGTTTGGCTGTTCCCAGTGGAACCGTGCGCGACAAGATCACATCGCGTTATCTCCCAATTGTTCTCGATGCCCTGACTGAACTTGGTGCCGGTTCATTGAAATTGGTTGTCGATGTTGTGGCCCCCGACGAAAAAGTTGCGGATTCATCCATCGACACGGATGTCACCCCGCGGCAGAACACAAAAAATCCGTCAAAGGGCGGGTCAAAGAACTCGGAACCCACAATTACCAGTGTTGAAGAAATGGGTATACGGGCCGGATTGAACCCGCGCTACACCTTTGAGACTTTCGTTAAAGGGGCATCCAACAGTTTCGCTTTGGCGGCAGCACAACGGGTTGCCGAAACCCCAGCGCGCTCCTATAACCCGCTCTTCGTCTATGGGTCAGCCGGGCTTGGTAAAACCCATCTCCTGCATGCCATCGGCCATTACGTACTCCAGAACTACAGCCACTACCAGGTGCGATACATCACTACGGAAACTTTCCTGAACGAGTATGTGGACG
This sequence comes from Actinomycetota bacterium, assembly GCA_009705435.1. Lineage (GTDB taxonomy): Bacteria > Actinomycetota > Acidimicrobiia > Acidimicrobiales > Ilumatobacteraceae > Casp-actino8. Next base: position 4,122 of record WLTJ01000100.1, read on the forward strand.
GAATTCGTAACAACACGATCGCCAATTTCAAGCGTCGCTATCGTGATATCGACGTCCTGCTGATTGATGACATTCAGTTCATGGAGGCAAAAGAGGGACTGCAGGAAGAGTTTTTCCACACCTTCAACACCCTTCACGGGGCAAACAAACAAATTGTTATTTCTTCGGACCGAGTCCCTGACGCCATACCAAACTTAGAGGACCGCCTTATCGGCCGTTTCCGTTGGGGTTTGATTACAGATGTTCAGCCCCCAGATCTAGAAACGCGGCTAGCGATTTTGCGAAATAAAGCCGAACGCGACGGCACCTTCGTGCCAGCAGACGTCCTTGAACACATTGCCTCGCGAGTCAGCACCAACATTCGTGAACTCGAGGGCGCCCTCATTCGAGTGAGTGCCTACTCAAGTTTGAATCGCGTTGACATGACAGTGGCGCAAGCTGAAAGGCTTCTCGAGGACCTCTTGCCCAGTAGTTCTCCGAAAAACCGCACCGACGATGAACTACTCGCCGAAATCGCTCGATTTCTCGGCTTCACGGTTGAAGCATTACGCGGCAAGAGTCGCCAGCGACCTCTAGTGTCGGCGCGACAAGAGGCAATGTATGTCTTTCGCGAACTTACTGACCTCTCATATCCAGCCATTGCCCGACTCTTCGGCGGCCGTGACCACACCACGGTGATTCATGCCGTTGACAAAATCACGCGCTTGATGGTGGAACGCAACGAAACCTACGACCAGGTCACAAGTCTGGTCAAGACGCTGAAATTAGGTTAAGTCAATGTCTCTGCGCAGTGGTATCAACAACATGTTCACAACCCTTGTGCATGACGATGATCAGCATGTGGAGAACTCGAAGTTATCCACCACCCCACCCGTGGGTCATACTTTGAGTGTGCATACTTGTGGACAACTAGGCGCGGGCAAATACCTTGAACACGCTGGGCAAAGAAGTCCTTATCCACAATCCACAGCTCTTATTACTAGAACTATCTTAAATCATCATCAGACCGTGTTAACAAGTAGGGAGTCCCGTCGTGAAATTTCGCTGTGAAAAAGAAGTTTTAGCTGAAGCACTGGGTGCTGCGAGTCGAGCATCAACAGGTCGCTCAACAAATCCAACAATGTCGTGTTTACGTCTAGTTCTCGCTGGAGACCAACTGCGCATCACTGGAACTGACGGCGATTTAACAATTGATGCCAGCATCATCGTGGCCGGTTCAAAAGACGGAGTGGTTTTAGTACCTGCGAAATTAGTCAGTGACGTCGTCCGTTCCTTGCAACCCGGCGCAGTGGAATTTGACTTAGGAGAAGACAACGTCGAAATTTCCGCTAACCGCGTGAACTTCACGGTCCCGATTGGTGCAGGAGATGATTTCCCGAAGTGGTCCGGCACTGTTGGACAGGGCGCCTCAATGAGCGCCAAAGATTTTTCAGAAGCACTTCGGCAAGTAGTTCGATCCGCAAGTACAGATGACAGTCGTGGAGTATTCACTGGCGTTTTACTCACTGGTGTTGCAGGAAAGTTGCGATTGGTCGCAACGGACTCTTACCGAATGTCTGTGCGCGACATCATCACCGATGTTCTTGCTGATGGAACAAGCGTTGTTGTTCCGGCGCGGGCTCTCGGAGAATTGCAAAAATTGTTGGGTAACGCAGAGCAGGTGTCAATCAATATCACGGAAAATGACGCAACCTTTGAAATTGGATCAGTGCGTTTGGTGACACGTTTACTGACCGGTGCGTTTGCTGATTACCAACGCCTTATCCCAGCGAATTTGCCCAATAAATTAGTGATCTCGCGAGAAGCAATGATAGATGCAATTCGTCGAGTCAAACTTGTGGCCCGCGATCCGATTGGCACACCGCTACGTTTGGAAATCAAAGAAGACAGTGTGACTTTGCGAATGGTGACTCCAGATAATGGTGAAGCAGTTGAGCGACTAGACGCAGTTGTTCACGGAGCCGATATTGAAATTCGCTTTAACAACGAACTGTTAACTCAGGGATTAGATGCATCTGGTGCTGACGAAATCACTATTCAAACAAGCGAGCCTGGCAAACTGGCCTTAATTCGCGGTGTTGGTCAAGAAGATTTCACGTATTTGTTGATGCCCCTGAAGTCGTGACACCGAGATGATTGTCGAGCAACTTGAGCTCGTCGATTTTCGTAATTATCTCCACGCTTCATTTTCTTTAA
>WLTJ01000101.1 GCA_009705435.1 Actinomycetota bacterium
ACGTTTCGCTCAAAAGACTGCTGTGGCTTTTCCAGACTCGCAACTCCCGCGTGCCGTGATGACTGGCGCTCCTGTGCGGCGGGTGGTGCGCTCCGTTGATCGAGAACAAGACCGTGCGACTGCACGCCAGCGACTAGGGATTGATGAGGCGCGGTTCTTCATCGGGGTGATCGGGGGTTCTCAGGGTTCAGGAATGCTGAATGAGATCACCCAACAATTCGTGCGAAGATTTGCAGATGATGATGAATTGGCCGTTCGACATGTCGTTGGACAGCGCTTCTTTGATGATTTCAAAAATCCAGTCAGCGCTGGGTCAACACGAGGCGTGCAATATCAAGTGATTGCCTACGAGGATCACATGGAGGATATTTACGCAAGTGTTGACCTTCTCATTGGTCGCGCAGGCGCGGGAACGATCGCTGATGTCGCGGCGACTGGTACGCCTTCAATTTTAATTCCATGGGCTGGCGCCGCTGATGATCACCAAACTGCAAATGCGGCATGGCTCGTTGATAGTGGAGCGGCGATCGCAATGAAAGAGAGCGAGGTGGCCGACTCATTGATCGCCAAGATCGAAGAAGTGCGCGGGAATCGCCAACTCCTAGTAACAGTCGCTAGAAATGCGCACGCCCTTGGAGCACAGAATCGTCAGGGTGCCATTGCCGAATTGATTCGAAGTCTGGCACAAGGTGTCAAATGATGCATCAGACGACCTGTGATTTAGCAACGCAGCAGCGGATCCACGTGGTTGGTGTGGGTGGTCCTGGGATGAGCGCCATTGCCACGACCCTGCAACAAATGGGTCACCTAGTTTCGGGTAGCGATATCAAGAACTCGCCGGCTATCGAGAGATTGCGGGCACTCGGCGTGCAGATCAACGTGGGTCATGACATCGCTGTTGTTGAGCATTGCGATTATGTCACTGCCTCAAGTGCTATCCCGGAACACAATATTGAAATTGTGGCTGCTCGATCGACGGGCACCATGGTGCTGAGCCGAGCTGAAATTTTAGCGGCGATTTGTTCCCAGCGACCGACGATCGCCGTGGCTGGTACGCATGGCAAGACAACCACGACGTCATTACTCGTGCGCATTTTTACTCATGCTGGTTTAGATCCTAATTTTATTGTTGGTGGCGATGTCTTGAATGAGTCAACTGGAGCACGCTGGACAAATTCGCAATGGACAATTGTTGAAGCCGACGAGAGTGACGGAACCCATCTGCAATTGCCACTGACTGGCAGCATTTTGACGAATATTGATTCCGATCATCTCGACCATTTCAACGATCTTGCCAGCATCGCCGAGAGTTTCGCAATCTACCTATCACAGATTGAGGGACCGCGAATTGTTTGCATTGATGACCCGTTGATTCGCAATTTGCCTCAATCGGGGGACTGGCACACCTACGGTTTTGACACCACTGCCGACTTCCGTTGTCATGATGTCATCGCTACCGATGGACTGACCGAGTTCGTCATTACGGATCAGCGTGGCGCTGGGTTGAGTGTTGCCGTTTCTATGTCTCTGCGGGGGATGCACAATGTTCTCAACGTCACCGGGGCCGTGGCCATGGCCGTGTCGTGTGGCATTGCGATGCAAGTTGCCGCTGATGCGGTGGAGACCTTTGCCGGAGTCGGGCGGCGGTTTCAAATCATTGGTGACTTCAACGGGGCCACACTGATTGACGATTATGCTCACCTACCACGCGAAATTGAGGCTGTGTTGGCAGCAGCAAAGTTCAGTGATGATGGATGGAAGCGAATTGTTGCAGTTTTTCAGCCAAATCGGTATAACCGCATGGCGGTTATGTCCACAGAATATGGTGACGCTTTTATGAATGCTGATCTCGTGGTGATCACCGACATCTATTCATCGGGCACTGAAAAAATCGAGGGTGTCACTGGGGAGTTAGTCGCGCATGCTGTGCGTGCTCGACATCCTGGGCAGGAAGTCCTTTATTTCCCGAGTCGAGACTCGCTGGCTCAACAAGTATCGGCAGTCTTGCAACGAGGTGATGTGTGCATCTCAATGGGTTGTGGTGATATTGAGTTCTTGCCAGTCGAAATTTTGCAAACTCTCGAAGGTATGGATCGTTGAGATGCCGATCAACGAACAGATAGCGGCAACCATTGCGGGACTTGGTGCATTGGCGCAATGTGACCACGACATTTCATCGCTGACGACCTACAAGGTCGGTGGCCGAGCGGCAATTTTTGTTCGCGCCGAAACGATGCAAGACCTGTTACTCGTGGCTCGGGTGGTCTGCGAAACAGGAGTGCCAATGATCCCCTTGGGACGCGGCAGCAACCTGTTGATCAGCGATCACGGTTTTGCCGGTTTGATTCTGCAACTTGGCGAACTTGCGCAACAGATTTCGCTTCCACATGCCGAAGCGCGTGATGAGATGCATGAGGGTGTGGAGGTTGCCTGCAGTGTGACCGCTGGGTCAGCAGTGGCCCTTCCAGTTTTGGCACGGCGTACTGCGTCTGTCGGTATTCGGGGATTTGAGTGGGCGGTTGGAGTCCCAGGTTCGCTCGGTGGCGCAATCCGCATGAACGCAGGAGGGCATGGCTCAGATATCAGTGAGTCACTAGTGAGCGCGCAGGTTCTCAACTTTCGCACGGGTGAGATTTCAACGATGTTGACACCAGAGTTGGGACTTCGTTTCCGTGCCTCCGATCTTGATGATCAGCAATTGATCATCTCAGGCACACTTTCATTGACGTATGGGAGTTCGCAAGAGTCCCTCCAGATGATTGATGAGATCGTCAGATGGCGCAGGGAGAACCAACCAGGTGGACAGAATGCAGGTTCAGTATTTGTCAATCCAGTACCGGGTGAAATAACTGCTGGACAGTTGATTGATCGTTGTGGATTGCGTGGTTTTCGGATTGGTTCGGCGGAGGTTTCTATGAAGCACGCCAATTTTATTCAAGCGGATGTGGGTGGCTCCGCCAAAGATATCGTGTCCTTAATGCGCCATATCCAACGAGTTGTCGGCGACACTTCTGGATATGAACTTCGCAGCGAAATCCGCCTCATAGGTTTTGAGAAGGAATCTTGATGAAAGATCTATGGGCCCGCCTTTTCAATAGGGGCGACGCATTGGAGGCTCTTGCGCCAAAGAAGGAGCGCGCCTGGGATACGAAAGTGTCAGCGACGGGGAAGAAGCGAGTTCTGATTTCTGATGACTCTGAGGGTCCAAGTTCCAAGCCTTCAAGTATCTCGCAACGTCACAAAGTGGGTGATACCGCTTCTGCCAAGGGTTTTGATCTCCGACGTCTTGTGTTGAGGAGTGCTCACGGTGCACGACGTTTACATTGGGCCAGCATGGTCGGTTTGGGAGCGGCCGTGATCATGGTTTTCTTGCTCTTGCTGACAAGTCCGATTTTGTCGATTCGCCAAGTTGATGTGGAGGGTGCTGTCTATGCCGATCCAGTTCGGTTGGCCGAGGTTGTCGACGACCTAGATGGTTCGGCGATTTTGACTGCGGATCTGGACGCCGCTAAGAAAAAACTGTTGGAAATTCCGTGGGTCCGACAAGCACGAGTTTCGATGCATCTCCCTTCCCGAGTGACGGTGGAGATCGTTGAACGAATTCCTATCGCCTTTTTTCGCGCCGTGGACGGCTTCAATCGGGTGATTGATCGTGACGGTCGGATCCTTGATGTGATTGAGGGTGATCCGACGGAGCTCACGCCGATTATTGGAACTGGACCAAACTTGTCGGCGGGTAGCTTCGCCGAACAGCCATTTTTAGGTTCAGCGCAGCTCATTAATGCCTTGCCCTATGAGCTTCTGCAGCGTTTGAAGTCAGTTTCGGTCGCTCCGACAGGGGACATCTCGCTTTCGCTGTCGGAAAATATCGAGGTGCTTTTCGGCAGTCCCGATGATTTCCAGATCAAATTAGTCGGCATTGTCAATGAAATAAAGAGGCAGGGCACGAACCGTTATACGGTCCTTGATGTCTCAAGCGGTGAGCCGAGTGTTCGATGAGCGAGTACTCAGACTGGGTTAGACAAGCCGTTGAGCAGGACTTAGATGGGGAGTCTTGGGCAAGTATCCCCCCATTGGGGAACAAGAGATGCGAGACTAAGTACGGAATTGTTAGTGAAATGCAACTCAATGTCGGTTTAGCCGACACCTGAAAGCGGAGGAGTCTCCCGACATGGTTGGTGGACAGACAAACTATATTTGCCAGATCAAAGTTGTTGGCGTAGGTGGCGGCGGTGTCAATGCCGTGAACCGAATGATTGAGCGCGACTTACGCGGCGTTGAATTCATTGCCATCAACACTGACATTCAGGCTTTGATGACTAGTGACGCCGAACTCAAACTTGATGTCGGTCGTGAACTCACTAAAGGTCTTGGTGCGGGTAGTGATCCAGAGGTTGGTCGTTTGGCCGCAGAAGCTCATCGCGACGAAATTGAAGATGCTCTCAAGGGCGCGGACATGGTTTTCATCGCCGCTGGCGAGGGTGGTGGCACGGGAACCGGAGCCGCCCCAGTCGTGGCCGAGATCGCCAAGGCTGCTGGAGCTTTAACAATTGCAATTGTGACCCGTCCGTTTTCTTTTGAGGGTCGTAAGCGGGCCGTGCAGGCTGACGCAGGTATTGCCAAGTTGAAAGAAAAAGTTGACACACTGATTGTGGTTCCCAACGATCGCTTGTTGTCAGTCGTTGACGCTCGTGACACGGTGATGGAGGCTTTCGCTCGTGCCGATGAGGTTTTGTACAGCGGTGTCTCCGGTATTTCTGAACTGATCACGAACCCAGGATTAATCAACACTGACTTCGCCGACGTCAAGATGACACTGCAGAATGCAGGATCAGCGTTGATGGGTATTGGCTCAGCGAGTGGCGATAGTCGTGCTCGTGATGCAGCTCTCAAAGCCTTGTCAAGCAGCCTTTTGGAAGCCTCAATTGAGGGAGCACGTGGCGTGCTGTTGAATGTCACCGGTCCTTCGACCATGACTCTGATGGAGATGAACGAAGCAGCCGAGATCATTCACGGTATTGCCCATCAGGACGCGAACATTATTTTCGGAACCGTTATCAATGACGATATGGGAGACGAAGTGCGAGTCACGGTCATTGCTGCGGGTTTTGATCGCTGGGAAGGCGCACCTCAAGTGCGTCCAACAGGTCGCCCAGCAGGTCGCACCGCGTCGCCAGCACGGGATCCCAAGCCGGCAGCGCCAGCCAAGGACATCTTTAGTACGGATGGCGAATCCGGCGACGATGGCGACGATGATTTTGACGTGCCATCCTTTTTGAAGTGAAGTAAAGAGCGAGTCTCACCTTGAAATGAGTGAGACGGAGCGGATTAGAGACAACTATCTAGCACTCCTTGAGCGTGTCCGTCGCTGTGGCGGTCAGTCGATCAAAGTGGTTGCAGTGACGAAGACTTTTCCAGCAAGTGTGATTCGTGCGGTGCATGCTGCCGGTTGCTCGGCGATTGGTGAAAACTACGCCCAAGAACTGCTGGCGAAAATCGATGATTATCGAGCCACGCAGGTTCCTGGAGATTTTCTTCCCGAGGTTCATTTTGTCGGACGTCTGCAGTCCAATAAAATTCGTCAGATCGCTGATGTGGTGACGGTGTGGCAATCAGTTGATCGTGACTCTGTCCTTCACGAGGTGGCCCTACGTTCGCCAGGTGCGCACATCTTTATTCAGGTCAATGCCTCCAATGAGATCGACAAAGGGGGTTGCCCACCAGATCAAGTTGAGCGCCTCCTCGGGTTGGCGACACAACGCGGTTTGACAGTTAAGGGACTGATGGCGGTAGGTCCGAGTGATGGAGATACTCGGCGTACCGCAGAGGTATTTGCAGAAGTGGCCCGGTTGGGTCGCCAATTTGGACTTGAGGAACTTTCAATGGGGATGACCAACGACTTGGAGATAGCAATTGACGCTGGGTCCACACTGATTCGGGTGGGTTCAGCGATCTTTGGAGACCGTCCACCCATCGCCTGATAACACCGACTATTATTCTCTGCGATGTCAATATTTCGCCGTGCTTTGGATTATTTAGGTCTGGGTGAAGAAGACGCGTACGACGACTATGACGATGAGATTCAAGGAGATCGCACGGGTGCAGGTACCCGACCTATGGATCAGCGTCGTTCAGAGTTTGATGATGGATCCCGTCCAGTTGTCCGCCAAGTCACGCCGCGAGATACTGACCCAGTACCGACGCCGCGTCGACCAGTTTTTGATGATTCGTCTGGCCTTTCGCGTTCGGGTCAAACCCAACGCAGTACCTCCGTGCGCACTCTTGGGGGATCG
>WLTJ01000102.1 GCA_009705435.1 Actinomycetota bacterium
ACGTTTCTTGGGGCTCAGTATGACAAAGGTTTGGCTTGGGTGCATTTCGAAGTCGGTTGCGGCGGGCTCGGTTTAAATCCGAAGTTGCAACGCCAAATCAACGAGCAGGTTTTCGCTGCTGGTGCACCGAATCCCGTAGGACGAAACCCGATTGGTCATGGCATGTGTGGACCAACGGTTGCCGTATGGGGTACCGAAGAGCAGAAAAAACGTTACTTGCGTCCGTTGTTTACTGGAGAAGAAATTTGGTGTCAGTTATTCTCTGAGCCGGGTTCTGGATCCGACTTCGCTGGCTTATCGGCTAAAGGCGTACGCGATGGTGATGAATGGATTGCCAACGGACAGAAAGTATGGACCACATTGGCGCATCTTTCCCGTTGGGGACTGCTCATCGTGCGAACCGATTCCGAAGCTGTGAAGCATGCAGGAATGACGGCCTTCGTGGTGGATATGCAAGCACCTGGCGTTGAGGTGCGACCGCTGTATCAAATAACTGGCGAGGCTGAGTTCAATGAGGTGTACTTCACCGATGTGCGTATTCCACAGAACGAAATGCTGGGAAGCGTCGGTGACGGATGGCGGGTTTCTCTGACGACATTGATGAATGAGCGAGTCTCCATTGGCGGAGCGATTCCCGGCAAGGGCTCAGGTGCAATTCGCGAAGCCACAAAAGTGTGGAGTTCATTGCCTCAAGATGAGCGGGATCCTGCCACGAAAGATGAGTTGATGAAGTTATGGATTCGTGCCGAATTGCTACGACTCACCAACATTCGCGCTTCTCAGAATCGCAAAATGGGCGATCCAGGTCCCGAAGGTTCGATTGCCAAGTTAGCAATGGCCGAATTACATAAGGACATCTATTCCTTCGCAGTCTCCATGATGGGGGCGCAAGGCATGTTGTTCCCGAGTGGATACAACAAGATTCGACCTGAGTTTGCCATGGGAATGGAAAATACCCAAAAGTCTTTCCTGCGTAGTCGTGCCAACTCCATTGAAGGTGGAACGAGTGAAGTCATGCGCAACATTCTTGGTGAGCGGGTCCTCGGGTTGCCTGGAGATATTCGCGTTGACCGCGACCGCGCATGGAGTCAAGTCCCGCGCAACTAGATAGATCAGTGACCTGTTTGTAGCAAGATTCCGACGAACATTGCTACTAAAGAAGTCAATAGTCCGAGGGCTCCACCCACGGCAATGGCAAATTTTGTTTGTCCAATGCTGTGAATGAAGGCGAACATCGCTGTTGCCACGCCCATCAGAATGTGCACGAACATGGTGATTTGATATGCCGTCGAGAGGTCTGTGCTATCAATTGCAAGAATATTCCAAATGCCAGTGACAACTAAGAGAGCAAAGGCTGGCCAAGCGACGCGGGCGAAAGCCTGAGCGAGAATCTTGGTGCTCTCTGCTGAGAAGCGGCGCATCTTGGGAACGAGGGCGCCGATGACTATCTGCCCGCCAACCCAAACTGAGGCGCTCAGAATATGCAAGAACAATCGTATGGTCTCAGAACTTGGAGAAAGCATGGTTCACAAACTTGCAAGCACGTAGCTCGCACCCAAAGAGCGATCGTCAACACTTGGACGAGATGTCAGTGAGCCCCCACACATGGTGGTTATCGCAGTTTCAATGGCAATCTGCAGATCGCGCAGATTGCGTGGTGGAGGGAAGTATTCGTCTTCATCTGTAATGCGCACTTCCTCAACTCCGTACAACGGAGCGAGTCTGGCGATCACCGCATCAACTAATTCTTCTGGCGCTGAAGCACCCGCTGTGACTCCCACTGTTCCGCTTAAGTCAGAAGGTAATTCGTGGGCCGAATTCACTCGGAAAACTCTGGCGCAGCCTGCCTCGCGTGCGAGGCGTTCAAGGGCTCGCGTATTTGATGAGTTAGCCGACCCAATGACGATGATGGCATCACATCGAGGGGCCATCGACATTAATGCTGACTGTCGGTTTGTTGTGGCGAAACAGAGATCACTTCGCCCCGGTGTCCAGACTTGGGGGAAACGCTCTTGAACTCGAACAGCGACTTCTGCCCAATCTCGATGGGACAATGTTGTCTGGGCCAACAGGGCGACTGGTTCTGTGAATTCGGGAAGCGCATCAACTTCAGAGATTGATTCGACTCGCGAAATTGAGTCTGGAGCAACAGCCATAGTGCCGACGGCTTCTTCATGGCCTTCGTGTCCGACATAGACAATGTGAAAGCCTTTGCCAACGCGAACCTTGACTTCGTGATGCACCTTGGTGACCAGCGGGCACACCGAATCAATGACCACAGAACCCCGAGAGCGTGCTGACCGCACTACGTCTGGTGCTGACCCGTGCGCGGAGAGCATGATCGGTGATCCTTCGGGGACTTCGCTGATCTCATCCACGAAAATCACACCCAATTGTTCAAAACGTTCAACGACTAACTTGTTATGGACTATTTCGTGGTAGCAGTACACGGGGGCATCGAAACTGCGTACCATCCACGCCAGTGCCTTAATAGCCATCTCAACGCCTGCACAAAAGCCTCGGGGTGCCGCCAAGAGCACACGCTCGACCTTGGTGGTGACGACATCCATACGGATCAGGCTAATGCTCCAGGGCTCTAGATGAGATGGCGCAGGTAGCCTGCAGGTATGTCTGCCAAGCAATCTGCGCCCGTTGTGGTGGCGGTCACCCCGAATTCGCCTGCAGATGTGGCTGGTATGCAACCAGGTGATGAAGTGCGGATGCTGAATGGGATGATTCCACGAGACATCATTGAATGGCGCTTGATCGCTGATGAGGCCGAAGTCGAAATTGATTTTGTGCGCGGTGGTATTGAACAACAAGCCGTGGTGACGAAAAACGCGGGTGAACCCCTTGGGGCAGAGGTCTCGAGTGCTCTTTTCGATCGAGTTCGGACATGCGATAACCATTGTGCTTTTTGTTTTATTTATCAGTTACCCCCAGGAATGCGTCAGAGTCTGTATCTCAAAGATGATGATTACCGTTTGAGTTTCTTGTACGGCAACTTCACAACCCTGACCCGTTTTACCGAGGCAGATCTGGAAAGAGTAATTACTGAAGGCTTATCGCCACTCAACGTCAGTATCCATGCAACTGATCCGACAGTGCGCAGCGAGATGTTGCGCAATCCGCGCGGCGGTATGAGTCTGCGTTGGCTTCGGCAACTTCTTGATCATGACATTTGCGTGAATGGGCAAATCGTTGTATGTCCTGGAGTGAACGATGGCGACGTCCTTGAAGATTCAATGATCGGGATTCTTGATCGTTATGGAGATCTTCATCATGTGGCTTTGGTCCCACTCGGTATCAGCCGTTACAACACTGAAGCAACTATGCGCGCCCACACTCAAGATGAGGCGCGTGCTGTTGTCGAATTAGTTGAACGCTGGCAAAAAATATTTCTCACACACGTGGGTCATCGCATGGTCTTTGCGGCAGATGAGTATTACCTGATGGCCGACATGGCCTTTCCAGCTGGTGAAGATTACGAAGGTTTCGGTTTGCATGAGGACGGCATTGGAATGGCGCGAACATTTGAGTGGGAGTTTGACGGTCGCTTAGATCTTCCAACTGGTCCTCAAAGTGGCTTTTTCGCAGCAGTGGATGGCGCCCCTGCCGAGGGCTACCGAGCCCCGCGGAATCCAGCAGGAGATACTGGTTTGCGCGACTGTAGCAGTTCCGAACTGGGTGATTCGACGGGTGTCGCACTGTTGCCCCGCCGCGCTGCCCCAGTAGGAATCCTCACCGCGCCCTATGGTGCAGAGGTGCTTCAACCATTAATTGATCGCTGTGGTCGTGATGATGTACGCATCGTCACAGTCGCCAATGATTTCTTTGGCGGCAACACCGCAGTGACTGGTTTGATGGTGGGCCAAGACATAGCCAAGGTTCTCTCAACGCAACCTCAAGGTCACCGCTATCTACTTCCAGATGTTTGTCTATCCGAAGGTCGTTTCCTCGATGGGCTCACACCGCAAGATTTACCCCGACCAGTTGAGATCGTGGCAACAGACGGAATAGCGCTTCGGCGAGCATTGGAAGTAGTCAGATGAGTGAAGTATCAGAAGTTCAACTCCCAGTTGCAGTGATTGTGGGCCGACCAAATGTTGGTAAAAGCACACTCTTTAACCGAGTCATTGGCGAGCAAGCAGCCATCGTTGAAGACCGACCAGGCGTCACTCGCGACCGCAAGGAACTTGAAGCCAACTGGTTAGGTCACCGATTCACATTGGTGGACACAGGGGGTTGGATGCCAGGCGGCTCAGAACTTGATACCAAGGTCAGTCGTCAGGTTGAAGCCGCCGTGCGTCATGCCGACTTGGTGATTTTTGTAGTTGATGGTTCGGTCGGTTTAACGGACGACGATGAGTTGATGGCGGCATGGCTTCGTAAGAGTGACGCTGAGGTCATGGTCGTTGTTAATAAGGCAGACAATGATCGCCGTGAGTCAGATCGTTGGGACTTTTTGTCATTAGGTCTCGGCGACCCGTACCCAGTGAGTGCATTGCATGGTCGTCGCGCTGGTGACCTGCTTGATGAAGTGATTGCTCGCATGCCAAGTTCGCCGTTGAGCGACGAGTACATGCCGAATTATGGACTTGACCAGGATTTGACTGCTGTTGGGGATCAAAAGACCCCGCGCGTTGCTTTGGTAGGCCGACCAAATGTCGGCAAAAGCACTCTTTTCAACCGTTTGGTGGGGGAGGACCGGGCAGTCGTTCACGACATGCCTGGCACAACTCGTGACTCCATTGACACTTTGGTCGAGACCGAAGATGGTCCGGTGATCTTCGTTGATACGGCGGGTATGCGTCGTCGCTCGCGTATTGACGATTCGGCAGAGTATTACTCCCTGGTGCGTGCCTTGCGTGCAGTTGATGGATCTGACATTGCTTTATTTGTCATTGATGCCACTCAAGGTATTACTGCTCAAGATCAGCGATTAGCAGAGCGCATTGATGCGGCAGGATGTCCGATTGTGATCATGCTCAATAAATGGGAACTCATTGAAGATGCCGAAGAGCGCGAACGCATTGATCTTGAAGTGAAACGTAAATTGTATTTCGTTGATGACGCGCCAGTGTTGAAGGTTTCGGCACTCACTGGTAAGGGTGTGCACAAGCTTCGTCCCGTGTTACAAGAGGCGATTTTGCAATATCACCGCCGTATTCCAACGCGTGATGTCAATCGTGTGATCGCAGATGCTCAGCAGCGCCAACCCGCTGGAGGCGGAGCCAAAGTGATGTATGCCTTGCAAGGGGCCACTGATCCTCCAACTTTCACCTTATTTGTCAACCGCGAGTTGCCACATACCTATTTGCGTTACCTTGAGCGCAGTATTCGTGAAGCATTTAATTTTGGTTCAACACCGCTGAAGTTGCGGGTACGTAAACGAAGCGATTGATGTCATGCCGTTTTGTGAGGATTGTGCGAAATATTGGGCGCCAAGTGCAATGCACGCTGATGGCTCGTGTCCAACCTGTGGGCGGGTTCTTGATAGCCCGCAGATTGCCAGCACATTGCCCACCTTTCGTCGGGTCACGGCGGAGAACATTGATATTCGCCGGTTGGCGAGTGGGCTAGATGATGATCAAGAACTCCCGAAGACACCATGGCACTTCAAATTACTGGTCGCAGCGCTATGCGTTTATTTGGGTTGGAGAATCGTTCAGATTTTTATCTGAATAAGTAGGGGCTAGGGGCGCGGGCATGTGCGGACGCTAGGCTCGCTTGCACATATCTCGGGCTGTAGCGCAGCTTGGTAGCGCGCTTGACTGGGGGTCAAGAGGTCGCAGGTTCAAATCCTGTCAGCCCGACACAATGACGGCAGGCTCTGATAATTCGGAGCCTGCCGTTCGTTTTCTGTTCAATCCCGATGCCGTAAAGCCTTCCAGTGGATGCTCTTGGCACTAACTTTGAGACATGCTCAGCACTCCCTCCACATCGCGCACCCTTTCTGAAGCTGCCTCAAAAGCTTTGTTGCGCGCCGCTGGTGTTCCGATGGCCGACGAACGTGAGGTGAAGACTGCCAGTGAAGCAGCAGTAGCGGCCAGTGAGATTGGTTTTCCGGTCGTTGCAAAATTATGTGGTGATGCAATCGCTCACAAGACCGAACGCGGGTTGGTGCGGCTGAAATTGGCCGATGTTGACGCCGTCGAACGTGCAGCGCAGGAGTTACTCTCAGCAGCCACCGCCCAAGATGGTGAAGTCACCGTTTTGGTCGCTCCGATGGTTCAAGGTAATCGTGAACTCATCGTTGGCGTCGTGCGAGATCCTCAATTCGGCGC
>WLTJ01000103.1 GCA_009705435.1 Actinomycetota bacterium
ATCCCAACGACAAAGCCGGTTTCTTCACAAAAGGTGAGGAAGGCTGCACCTGCCAAGAAGGTCGCACCTGCGAAGAAGGCCACTGTGAAGGTCGCACCTGCGAAGAAGGCTGCACCTGTCAAGAAAGTTGCTGTGAAGAAGGTTGCGCCTGCCAAGAAAGTTGCCGTGAAAGTTGCACCTGCGAAGAAGGCCACTGTGAAGGTCGCACCTGTCAAGAAGGCTGCACCTGTCAAGAAAGTTGCTGTGAAGAAGGTTGCGCCTGCCAAGAAAGTTGCTGTGAAGAAGGCTGCGCCTGTGAAGAAGGCTCAGCGCCGTAAGTGACCTGAGGGTCACCTATCGCCTACGGTTATTCTGTGCGTCTCGCTACTTGGAATGTCAACTCATTGAGAGCTCGAATGGTTCGAGTCGAAGAGTGGCTACTTGATGTTCAGCCAGATGTTGTCTGCATGCAAGAAACCAAAATGGCCGAGGATGCATTTCCGACAGAGACCTTTGCTGCCATGGGATATGAATCCGTGCACCATGGTCAAGGTCAATGGAATGGTGTAGCAATTCTGAGCAGAGTCGGTCTTGAAAACCCCATCCGTAATTTTGCTGATGGTCAAGAGCCAGATCCTGAAGCGCGACTTGTGACCGCCACCTGTGCGGGTATCCGCGTCAGTTCTGTATATGTGCCAAATGGCCGAGAGCTTGATCATGATCATTACAAATATAAATTGGCATGGATGAAACGACTGATTGACCATCTTGATGCCGACACTTCGCCGACGCAAGGAGTCATAGTCACGGGGGATTACAACATTGCGCCCGAAGACCAAGATGTGTATAACCCGGCCGACTTTGTTGGGGCCACTCATGTGAGCGAGGCCGAAAGACAGGTATTGCGAGATCTTGAAGCATGGGGAATGAGCGATGTATTTCGTCATCACCATAGTGATGACAAGTTGTATTCGTGGTGGGACTATCGCGCTGGTGGATTCAACCAGAACAAAGGTATGCGCATTGATCTGATTTTGGCGACCCAATCAGTCCTAGAAAAGACCCGCTGGACAATTGTTGATCGCCAAGCGCGAAAAGGTGAGAAGCCGAGCGATCATGCCCCAGTATTGGTAGATATTGATGTCTGAGCAAACCCCTGACACAGGGTCACCATCAATTCGGCCTCTGATGCGCTCGGCTATTTACGAAGCAAGTAACCCGCGTCTACGTTTAGCGAATGCCACGCGCTCGGTGCTGCAACATTCGGCAACGTCAACTGCATCTGGAGAAAATGTTCTCGCGGCCGTCGAATTACTTGAGCAGGCGGCAGCACTTTTAGCTGTTGGACCCCATGGGCGTTCGTATCACGCCAGTGCCGAAGGTGCGGTGGGTGGAGCTACGCATGGTTTTGCCAGCCACAGTCCCGTGACTGGACCACTGAACGCTCTTGCAGGTGTCGTGGACATTGAGATAACCCCAACAGAGGTCATTGCCACTGCAACATATGGTGATGCCTATGAGGGACCGCCAGGCTGTTTGCACGGTGGTTTGATCGCTGCGATTTTTGATGAGGTGTTGGGTTTTGCTCAAGCGCTGTCGGGTGCACCTGGCATGACGGGACGTCTTGAAGTGACGTATCGATCTCCGACCCCGCTACATCAACCACTGCGCATTATTGGACGCTTTGATGAGGTGAACGGCCGTAAAATTATGACGACGGGTGAGATTTATGCCGGTGAGCGTCTTTGTGCCCAAGCAACTGGAGTGTTCATCTCAGTCAAAGCAGAAAAGTTTGCTGACCTAAACGCGGTGCGTCAAACTCCCGGTTGATTGAGGCCATCTTGGATGGCGTCAAGAATTCGCGATCCCACTTTGAGGGCGAAGGATTTGCCAACACCAGGAATTTCTATGAGTTCTTCAATCGTTGTCGGAAGAACAGAAGCGATACGGCGAAGAACTTCGTCAGTGCACAATATTTGTGGCTTGATACTCGCTGTCCGACCGGCTTGAGTTCTCCACGCGCACAAAGATTCATAGACAGGGTCGACTTGGACACGACTCTCTCGGCGAATCTCTTGATCACGGATGTAATCCGCAGACATCGACGCGGGGGGCGTGGCGAGGATGAGACCCTCGATGAATGGGCTACGAGTCCGCTTACGGCCGCGTCGCGACTGCGCATGGGTGAGAACGAGCTGATCGGCGGCGCGAGTGATGGCTACATAGGCAAGACGGACTTCTTCGTTTTGCTCAGCTCCTGACTTGGCTGATGAGTGGGGCATGAAGCCTTGTTCACAGCCAGCCAATACAACATTGTCCCACTCACGTCCTTTGGATCCATGGAAAGTCAACAACTCAACAGCATTTTGTTGGCGGTCATCTTCAAAAGGTCGATTGGTGCGCACCCACGCCAAGAACGTACGCCCATCGCCGCCACCCTCTTTGAGAAACTCATCGACGGCATCAGCAACACGACGGCGGGCAATGACATCTTCAACATCATCATGTTCATTATCGGCGTCAACGCGGGGCGATCGCATATCGCGCGACCATACGGAGATGCGTGTTGAACTAGGGAGATCGCCGACTTCTCGAATTGCACGTTGGATGGGATCGGTGGCGACCGTACCGAGAATTCGTGCCGGAATATCAACGGCTAAAAGGGCTTCTCGTAAAGCAGGGAGTTGAGCGTTCGTGCGAGCCAAAATCGCAACATCACTCCATCTCATCATCGGATGACGCCAAGACTCAATCAGTCGAGCGATACCAGATGCTTCGTCTTTCTCATCGGCGAATGAACAAATCTTGACTGCCGCCCCATCCGATCGGGTGGAAAAAAGTTTGGGTGATTCTTCGTTGAGATGCGAAAGAGCAGTCAAGCCAGCGCTGACAACTTGCGGCGTACATCGGTAGTTGGCTGTGAGTCGAATGACTTCGATACCTGGAAAGCGTGTCTCAAGAATCGAGAGCACAGACGGGTCGGCGCCGTTGAACCCATAGATTGACTGCGATGGATCCCCGACAAGTGTGAGGTCGTCGCGTCCCGAACGCCACTCATCAAGTACTGCTATTTGTAAAGGGTTGAGGTCTTGGGCTTCGTCAACGAAGAGGTGACGAATTTTCCAACGCACGATATTGGCGAAACTGGTATCAGTTTGCATGGCCTCAATGGTGAGTGACAGCAGGTCGTCAAGATCAATGACGCCGCGTTTGGTTTTTAGGGTCTGCACTGCTGCCATAACTTTGACCACTTCGGCGACGGGCGCTGATGAACTGCGGCCAACTTCGGCGACTGCTGAGGCGTAACGCTCAGGTGTGATATTTCGGGCGCGCGCCCAGTCAATGTCAGAGACATAGTCAGCGGTGCTCGCAGAATGTTTAGGTCCGAGAACTTCTCCGATGAGGCGGCGACGATCGGCGACGATGACAGGGTGGCTACGACGCTGCTCATCCCAGCGTTGGCGGAGTAAACCGAGGGCAACAGAGTGGAAGGTTCCAGCGATAATGCCATCGCGAATTCCGAGGGACCGTAAACGCCGACGTAATTCGTTGGCCGCCTGACGAGTGAAGGTCAAGACTGCCACATGTGATGCGTCAGCGGTCCCTGTGAGACAGCGGTGGGCCACGCGATGAGTTAAGACCCGAGTTTTACCTGAGCCGGCACCAGCGATAATGGCCAGTAGGGGTGCATCGGATGCCACAGCAGCCCGTTGAGTCGGGTCGAGCCCTCGAAGGAGATCATCAGTTGTGGAGGCATCGAACACGACCTTCATCGTAGGGCATGGGTGAGGAACTACAATTGGGCTTATGCCTTATCCCAGTCGTCTTTTAAATGAGCAAGAGTCAGTTGCCGTGGACTTGCACCCGCATTGGTGGTTTTTTGCGCAATCGGTGAGTTCCTTCACCGCGTTGGGGGTGCTGTGGCTATTCGTTTTCGGTCAGAAAGAACGTCAAGCGTGGCTGACTTACCCGATCGGAGTTTTAGCTCTCGCAGCGTTGGTCTGGGCCGTGGTGCGTTATCTGAAGTGGCGCACGACATATTTTGTGATCACATCCGATCGTGTGATTTTTCGCCACGGGGTACTCGCTCGTGGCGGTATTGAGATTCCCTTGGAGCGTGTCAATAATGTGAACTTCAAGCAGAGTTTGTTTGAGCGCATGATTGGTGCCGGAGACTTGTTGATTGAGTCGGGTGGACAAGATGGTCAGCAGATGTTCTCTGATATTCCACATCCGGACAAGATCGTCAATCTCATTCATATGCAGATGGAAGACAATCAAAAACGTTCATTCGGTGGAAATGTGCAAAGTGCAACCGATGTCGCGACGCAACTTGAAAAACTTGAAGGTTTGCGCGATCGGGGAACCATATCTGCTTCTGAATTTGAAGCCGAGAAAGCGAAACTGCTGGGTCAGTAGGGCTAGGAGTTCTTGCGACGTCGCAGTCCGACGATACAACCGCCGAAGCCGCCTCCCGTTATCCGTGCTCCAAGAACAGTTGGGTCGGTGAGTAGTTGTTGGACCGCTTGATCCATGATTTCATTGGACGTTTCGTAGTCTTTGGCCAAACTCCAGTGACTTTGTTGCATGAACTCGCCTGCAGACCCATAGTCCTTGGCGATGATGGCCTGAGCAAAATCTCTCACGCGTTGGTTTTCAGAAACGACATGCCGCGCCCGGCGATGCAGTCGGGGATTATTGATCTGTCCGAGATCATTCTCTGTTGCTAGTCGAAGGGGCCCGATGAGCTTTTCGATCTCGTGACAATCAGCAACCCGATCGGCGTACTCACTGCCGAGAAGCGTGCGTTGTGAGATGAATTGCACGATCACTTCAAGATCCTTGGGGATGACAATATGGGTCACGGATAAGGCGTGGCAATCAATCAATGTGGCTGATCCAGGTTTTCCGCTAGCGATACATAGTTGGTCCATGATTCCGCACGGCACTCCTGAGGCTCTGTGTTCAGCCCGTTGACAGAGCAACGCCAGATCGGTCTCAGAGAGATTGTGCGAGGTGTCGCCGAGGGCAATGCGCGCAACTGCGATTTCCAATGCCGCACTTGATGAGAGACCAGCACCAATCGGAAGAGTTGTCGTGACTGTGCCACGAAATCCTGAGACTCGCTGACCTAACAGATGGAGTTCTGATAAGACTCCGGCAACGTAGCGACCCCAGCGCGGCTCGACTACTGAGGGATCAATCACCGGCAAGGCAATGGTGACCGGGAGATCTTCGTCGGCGGAACGCAGATGCCACATCGGTTCGTCGGTCGTGGTGCCAGTGATCGTGGTGTATTGATCCAATGGCATCGGCAGGACCAGACCGCCTGTGTAATCAGTGTGATCGCCGATCAGATTGACCCGTCCAGGAACCGATACTGAGATCATTGGCGAAGTGTCAGTCACATCAGTTTCAAGGTGTGGCTGAAACGCTCAACCGAATCAAGATCAAAAGGTGCCCGCAGTGCAAGGTTGATCTGCTCGGCGCCGGCCTCAACATACTGACCAATGCGATCAATCACTTCTTCATCTGACCCAGTCAAAACTCCTGGCCGAACGGCGTTGGCCATGACACCAAATTGAGCCTGCAAACTTTCCTCAGTCCAAGCGATAGCCAAGTTGACTGTTCGCTTGATATCGCTCGGATCGCGTCCGACGGCCTCGCAATGACTCGTCAGCACCGCACTTTTGTGAGTAAAGGCCTCGGGGGAGACGAAGGGAACATTCCAGCCATCTGCGTATTTGGCAGCGATGTTAAGAGTACGTTTTTCTCCGCCACCACCAATCCAAATCGGTATTTTCTTTTGAATTGGTCGGGGTTCATTGCGGGCGTTCACCAAATTGAACCATTCGCCTGTGAAGTCAGTGACATCCTCGTGAAGTAATCCGCGAACACATTGTGCGGCTTCTTCGAGTTGATCCATTCGTGTTTTGACTCCTGGAAAATCTATGCCGTAAGCGTTGTACTCCACTTGAGCCCAACCCGCACCGAGACCCATGTCGGCGCGTCCACCAGAAATGTGATCAATGGCAGTGATCATCTTGGCGAGGACTGCGGGATGGCGATATCCGACCGAGTAGACCAAAGAGCCAACGCGAACACGTGAAGTTTCCGCGGCGAGGGCGGCGTGCATTGCCACAGCCTCAAAGCAGGCAGCGTCATCTGGTTTGCCAGTGGCTCCATAGAAGTGATCCCAAATTGAAATCCAATCGAAGCCGAGATCTTCAATTTTGCGCCAAGCGGGGCGAAGTACGTCGTAAGAGGTGTGTTGCAATCCGGTGTGTACACCGAATC
>WLTJ01000104.1 GCA_009705435.1 Actinomycetota bacterium
AAATCTTCCATTTCGTTCTTCACCCGACGAGCATCCTCGTCTGTTGCTTCGGCGATTTGGCGAGCCCGCAATTCAGCAGCTCGCACGACTTCAGCGCGCTGTACAAAACGCTCAGCTTGCACTTTGGCGGCGTCAATGATTTCGTCAGCCTCACGACGCGTCCGAGCGATGAACTCGTCACGTTCCTTCATCATCCAACGAGCCTGGCGCAATTCGTCCGGCAAACTTTGTAAGGCTCCTTCAAGAATGTCGATGATTTCATCACGATTGATTTTTGGAGTAGCAGACAACGGCATATTGGGAGCCGTGGCAATGATGTCAATGGCATTGCGCAATAGTTGGCCTGAGCCACCTATCTGATCGTCTTCAGTCCGATCGTATGACCCAGTGTCTTCATCAAAATCTTCGAAATTAGGTTTCATGAGTGTCTTTCGGAATGTGGTCGGTGATCCACCGTCGGTTCTCCAAAGATACCCGCCAGAGCGCGTGCGACTGGAGCAGGTACGAGATGGGCGATCTGCTCGCGACCTTGAGCGATCTCCCGGATGAACCGACTGCTGATAAAGCCTTGATCGGCACGACATGGCACATAGACCGTACGAACACCTGCAACCGAATAATTCATATGAGCCATTTGCTGCTCAACCTCAAAATCTGCTGAGGTTCGCAAGCCCTTGACAATGAAGGAGGCGTACTCGGCGTATGCCGCATCAACCGCCAATCCCGGATGAGCTTGAACTCGTACGGTCGGCAAATGCGACACACAGGCTTTAATCAGGGCAACGCGGTCATCTAGTTCAATCAGTCCGCTGGGCTTTGCGGGATTGTGGATCACTGCCACAACGACATTTCCAAAGAGTTCAACTGCCTGTTCGACAACGTCAAGATGCCCGTTATGAAAGGGATCAAAACTGCCCGGATACAGGGCGGTGAGAGCGGTGGATCCAGCCATGTCCTATCTACGGTATCGGCTCAGACCTCAGCGCGTTGCAGAAATGCCACCCAGGCCCGCCCGTAACGCTTTGAACGGAGAATTTCCCAGCCCTTCGGAGCCTTGATTTCTCGCCCACTTTCGGCCACGACAACCCCACCTGGAGCCAAAACCGCCGGCAAGATCTCCAGTAGGCGTGGCCAATTCTCAAAATCATAGGGCGGGTCGGCTAAAACCAGATCGACATTGCGCATAGCCACCACGGCAGTCATCACGTCGCCGGAAATCACCGACGTCCGGTCCCCCAATTCAAGTGTCGCTATGTTCTGACGGATGGCGTCGAGAGCTTTGCGGTCACGCTCAACGAAGGCACATGATGCGGCGCCACGAGAAAGTGCCTCAATGCCCATGGCTCCACTGCCAGCGAAAAGATCGACGACTTTGGCCTCATCAACAAAACCAAAACTGTCCAAAGAATTAAACGTGGCCTGTCGGGCGCGGTCCGTTGTCGGACGGGTTGATTCGCCCTCGGGGGCAATGACGACTCTTCCTCGCAGGGATCCGGCAACAACACGCATGAGGACCATGATATTGGCAGACTGTACGGGTGACCCCAGAACCAGAGATTGTGTGTGTTGATTGTGGGGGTCGCTGTTACCTCACGTCATATCCGCCAGAAGACGGATTGTGGTTCCCTGGAGACATCGTGACCTACAAATGTCGCGACTGTCTTGACCGATGGGATTTAGTCATGCCGGACGATGAGGAGGATGACCTCGACTCGTAAATAGACACATCACGTTGAAATCAAGACAATTACTTACGAATAAATACTTGCCAGTCTTCATTACTCGCAAATTCAACAAACTCGTCAGAAATTGATGCGACATCAAGCGCCATCTTTGCATCAAGTTGCTTCGGCACAATGACATACTCAACGCCATCGGCTCGCGAGTTTCGCTGGCCCTCAGTTGAAACATCTGTTCCGTACATCAACATGCTAAATGGATTCGGAAACATGTACACCTCAACACGGTGAGTGACATGTGGGGCCAATGAGTGATACACCGAAATGCTGGCATCCTCTGGAATTAATCTCAAGATATCCCTGCTGGTCTGCGCAACTGGATAATCCGAAGCCCAATGCGGATATTCATCGGTGCGAAACGGTATGTAACTCCATGCATTTGCTGCCAATAGCGATGTCGTCACAACGACTCCCACCACTACATACCGCGCCCTACCGCGCAAGCGTCCTGCTCCAACGACGACGGCTAAGACCAGCGCTGGGACCGCAACAAGTGAGTAATGGTATTCAATATGGAACTGGTACCAAAATGTGCTGACCATATTTGAAAAAAGCACCAGAGCGCTGACCATGACCACTTCGGGAGCCAAAAAACTCATGAATGCCAACGGAGCAAACATCTTCCATAAGTAGGCAGGGCGCTCATCGGAACTTAAATGCTTGAGGACATTTGCCGGACTGGTGAAGCATTCCTTGATGAATCCACCCACTCCTCCAAAAGGAATTCGCCAGCCGTTACGAGTCGGGACACCAATCAGCGAACGCATCAGAAGGAAAGTGCCAGCCAAAGCTGCCACGATTCCCGCCACTGCTGTGACCAGCCCACGACGCTTCTCTCCACGCACCGAAAGCAAAACACCAAGTGGCAAAACGATCAGTACCACATCCTCTTTCACTAAGAGGCACAGTCCGAGAGCGATCCAGTAGCCCAACCATTTCTTGGATAAGGCACAGACAAGAGCAATCGGCACCAACAGACCCAAGAAAGAATCCGGATGAAAGTTCTCAAGGTTGGTTCCGTTCACCGCTGGATTCACTAACCACACAACAGCCATCAAAAATCCAAGGCAACCACTTTGCAAAGTACGACGAGCGAAGAAGTAAATCGGGATCGCTCCCGCTGCTATGACGAATGCCTGAAGAGCCAGCAAAGTTTCTGTTCCGGGAGCGAGCCAGTAAATGGGCACAACGAAAAGCAGAATTAAAGAAGAGTGATCCCCCAGCAGATTGCGACCCATCAAAGTCACAAAGGGTGCCTTGAAGCGCGACATCAGCCATATGCCTTGGTCATAGAGACCTACGTCAAAAGCAGATGTCCCCAGACCGCGGTGAATGTCCCACTGCAGACGAGTGACTACGGTCGCCTGCCATATCACAAGTGCGAAAACCGCAAATGTCCAAGCTGAGATGCCGCGCAATTTCAGGAAAACTTCTGTGATCCTGACCGAGGGAGCGCTTTTCGAGATCTCTTGGTTCACGCGGACAACATATCCGTATTAGTTCTTGAATAAGAATTCTTCGTCCTCAGGCTTCAAAAAAAGCGCCAGTTCAGAACGAAGTTCGGGTTGTTTAGACAAAGTGATATCTGCATCAACGATCTCGTAGGCGGCATCACGCGCTAATTCAACTAACTCTCGATCCCGCCGCAAAGATGCCAACTTCAGATCGCTGCGACCCTTTTGCTCCTTATTCATTAATGTGCCCTCGCCACGCAACTCAAGGTCAACCTCGGCTAGATAGAAGCCATCATCCGATTCCACCAATGCATCAATACGCGGATTGGACTCAGCAATCAGTTGATCGTCCGCTTCTTTCGCAGTGGTCACTAGCCAGCAACGAGAGGCGTGGACACCGCGTCCCACGCGTCCCCGCAACTGATGCAATTGGGCAATACCAAATCGATCGGCATCCAAAATCACCATGATCGTGGCATTGGGAACATCAACGCCTACTTCAATCACAGTCGTCGCCACAAGAACATCGGTTTCACCAGAGCGGAACCGATTCATGACTTGTTCTTTTTCAGCAGACGACATACGACCATGCAACAGTTCAAGTTTGAGACCACGCAGTTCGCCGTAAGCCAAACGCTCAATGGTTTCTTCGGCTGAAGCCACCTCAAGTTTTTCGCTTTCTTCAATCAGCGGGCAGACCACATACACCTGTCGACCGGCAGCGGCCTCTGCACGCACATCGGCCCACACCTCTTCAACTTGATCCTCGCCCTGGGCGGAGCGCGTCACGATTGGCGTGCGACCTGGTGGCTTTTCATCGAGCACACTCACATCGAGATCCCCATACACGGTCATTGCCGCTGTCCTTGGTATCGGCGTGGCTGTCATGACGAGCACATCGGGCACGGCGCCAGCACCTTCACCTTTGGCGCGCAACGCGGCTCGTTGTTCAACACCGAAGCGATGTTGTTCATCAATGACGACGACACCCAAACTATGAAAGACAACAGTCTCTTGGATCAAGGCGTGCGTACCGATGGCAATATCTACTCGCCCATCGGCCAAGCCGGCCAAAACATCTCGTCGACGTTCGGCCGTCACGCTGCTCGTCAATAACTCAACACGCACTTCTCTCTCGCCAAAGAGACTGTCAGCATCAGGGATGACCAGACCCTGCAACAATTGACGAATACCCACCGCGTGCTGTTCGGCCAGCACCTCCGTCGGCGCCATGATGGCCCCTTGATGACCACCTTGCACTGCAGTCAACATCGCCGCCACCGCAACTATCGTTTTACCTGCGCCCACATCACCTTGCAGCAACCGATGCATCGGATGTGGGCCAGCCAAATCGGATTCAATTTCTGCGATCACTCGATGCTGAGCACCAGTAAGTTGATAAGGCAAGTGTTGATAAAAGCGCGAGACTAATTGTCCATTGGTTTTGTGTTGAATACCGACTGAGTCGCGTTCAATTGCGCGTTTACGCATCACCAAAACCAACTGCACGCGCAGCAGTTCATCAAAAGCCAAACGCCGGCGCGCCATTTCTTTTTCAGCAAAGGTTTCTGGAACATGAATCCCCATCAGAGCCGACTGGCGATCCATCAATTTATATTTCTTGCGCATCGCCACAGAGACAGGGTCATGGATACCGCGCGCTCGACAGCGAGTGAGAGTCTCATCAATGGCTTTCAAAACAAGCCAGGAGGGTAAATCAATTTTTTCGCTCTGCGGATACACGGCAATGATCGGACGAGGTCGCTCATCGGGGTCACCTAAAATATCCACCGTCGGATTAGCCATCTGCTTAGTGCCGTTAAAACTTCCTAGCCGCCCAAAAACCGCCACAAAGGAACCGACTTTCAGTTGTCGTTCGCGCCACGGTTGATTAAAAAACACAATTGACAGTCGCCCACTTTCGTCGGCGATGGTGGCAGTAACGCGGGATGGACCTCGTCGCGCTCCCTTCGGTGGGGCCGTCACCGATTTCACCTCGCCAATGACCAATGAGTCGGCTCCTTCGATTGCGCTGGCAATCGTGGCTTCTTTGGTGCGGTCAATCCAGCGACGCGGATAGTGAGTTAAAAGATCAAGTAAGTTCTGCACCTCAAACTTGCCGAAACTTTCAGCTCTCTTTCCATCTCCAACCGACTTCAACCGAGTCAGCGACATGCGCGAGAGTTCTGGGAACGTAATGGGCCCCGTCGGGGCGGTATCAGACACGTCTCACCGTGCTATTCAACACCGAACAAATACGGGTACAAAGGCTGACCACCTCGGTGACATTCGATCTGCAGATCCGGGTATTCAGCCTCAATCCAAGCACGTAACGCAAGCGTCGTCGTAGGAGGCGCGTCGATACCTTCAATAATGGTCACGATTTCGCGCTCGGCGGTGATGAGATGACCGAGAAGCGCTTGCGAGGCGCCCTCAAGAGTTCCGCTGACCGCAACGATGCCATCGCCGCGAACTAAACCAATCCAATCCCCCACGGTGATTGCGCCAGCATCGCTATTCGTGTCTCTAATTGATTGAGTGACCTCGCCTGTGACCATGGTCTGCGCAGCCTCAATCATTTCGGCCATGTTTTCATCAACGCTGGCCTCTGGGTCGTAGACCACAAGTGCGGCCAGAGCCTCTGGCATCGATTTCGTCAACACCACGCGCACTTCTTTTGTGGTCAGGGCATTCAATTGTTCTGCCACGGGAATGATGTTTTTATTATTCGGCAAAACAATGACTTGTCGAGCATTGACGTGTTCCACCGCATCAAGTAATTCAGCAGTTGACGGGTTGAGTGTCTGACCACCAGTCACCACACCCTGCACACCTAACTGAGCAAACAATTCTTCGAGTCCACTTCCGCTGCACACAGCTACAACTGCGGTAGTTACCGCAGGAAGACCAGCCGCTGCGCGTTGAGCGTCATGAATGGCATGTCGTTCTGCAACTTCTTCAAATAAGTCGGTGACACGAATTTGTTTTGGTCGTCCACCAAG
>WLTJ01000105.1 GCA_009705435.1 Actinomycetota bacterium
AGTTCGGTGTCATGGTCGCACACGAAATCGGCGAGTCGTGCCAACAATGGGGTGATGCGTGAACCGACCACTTCGATTTCGGATAACAAAGCCTGAGCAGTCTCATCACGTGTGTTGGTGGCCACTGTGGCGTAGACGTATGCCTCGAGGATTTCTGTTTGAGTCACGACAGCGTTGAACTCTTTGATCGCGCGGTCGAGGCGAGTCCCTATATCTTGATCAACAACTGCAGTGGTGCCTTGGGGCAGAGCACGAATGCCTAACTCGTCGTACAGCGACTCCAAGCGGCCAACATCGGAGCCCAATAGTTCTAAAGCCGATACAAAACTGCGACTAGTGAATGATTCGTGGACGTCAGAGACGCTCCAGCGTGGCAGATTCTCGATGATTGTCATGATGGTTCCTGAGGCGTGTTCGGGGTGATGGCAGTGACATCGCCAACAAAGGCTCGATCAGTGCGATGGATGCGAAAACCGAGATCTCCATAGAGCGACATCGCGGCCTCGTTGTTGGTGTCGACATAGAGCATTGCCGTGGTGATACCGCGGTCACTCATATTCATGAGACCAGACACGACCATTGATTTACCGAGACCCTGTCCGCGGTATTTGGGGTCAACCGCAACCACATAAATTTCTCCAAGAACTGGGTCAGTGTCGGTGTGAACCTTTGTCCAACAAAATCCGGCAAGCGTTTCATCAATATCGTGAAGGATAAAACCGCTGGCATCAAACCAAGGTTCACTGAGTCGTGTTGTCAACGTGGCAAGATCCCATCCGCCTTGTTCGGGATGCAACGCAAAGGCTTGATTGTTGACATTCAGCCATGCCTGCTCGTCTTGACCCTTGACGAATGTGCGCACTGCAACCTTGGCCGCTGCGTCGCTGCTTGAGAGAGGCAGAGATCGGCGCATCTGATGCAGCGTGCGCCCAGGTGTGAGACCG
The DNA here is from genome assembly GCA_009705435.1 of Actinomycetota bacterium. Lineage (GTDB taxonomy): Bacteria > Actinomycetota > Acidimicrobiia > Acidimicrobiales > Ilumatobacteraceae > Casp-actino8. Next base: position 945 of record WLTJ01000105.1, read on the forward strand.
AACTGTTGGGCGACTTGCTCATGACCAATTGTGGGTTCGAAAACCCACCAGTGCACGTGACCGCCTCCGTTGACGGCCACTTCGTGTAGCACTGCCTCAAGCAGTTCTGGTCCGATGAGATGCATTTCGTAACGGTGATGCGGATGAACAACGATTTCCACAGAGAAGGAGTCGTGACCTTTGCTGATTTGGGCATAGGCGACCGGGTGATCGTGATCAGATTCCCAAGCAACGAGGCCAGCGAAGCCTTCGCGGCCACCGTCGACGAGGTCAAGCCAGAGGTGATCGGAGAGTGGACGGTGCCCATCGGCGCGTTCGGCATCACGCAATAGATCGCGAACAATGGCGATGTCGTCAGGCTTCATTTGCCTTTTGATGTCCAAGATTCGCATGGGCTTACCCTATCGGTGGCACGGGCTGACGGCTTGAGGATTAGGGTCGAAGACATGGCAGTGAAGAAGCAAGCAGTACCCAAGAAGGCGGTATCAGCCAAGAAGCCGGCGCTGACTAAGAAGGCAAAGTTGAATGCTCATGCGCAGACCACTGAGGTTGCACGCCGTCTCGCCATTGGGTATCCCGAGGTGATCTGTGAGTTGGATCATAAGAATGCCTATGAGTTGTTGTCGGCGACAATTTTGTCGGCGCAGTGCACTGATGTGCGAGTGAATATGGTGACGCCAGCATTGTTTGTTCGTTATCCCGACCCGTGGTCCCTAGCTGCCGCTGATCCCGCGGAACTTGAAACCATTATTCGGTCAACGGGCTTTTATCAATCCAAGGCGCGAAACTTGATGGGTATGGCGCAAAATCTTGTTGAGCGTTTTGGGGGAGAGGTACCGAGCGAGTTATCAGATCTTGTGACTTTGCCTGGTGTGGGGCGCAAGACCGGCAATGTTGTGCGCAGTGTCATTTTTGATTTGCCTGGTCTGCCAGTTGACACACATGTCGGACGGCTTTCTCGCCGACTGGGGTTAACAAAACTTGAGGATCCCGTGAAGGTTGAATTAGAACTCAACAATTATCTGCCAGGGTCAGAGTGGGGATCATTTAGTTTGCGTTTGATTTTGCATGGGCGACGTGTGTGCGATGCGCGCAAACCGCAATGCACTATCTGTGAACTTGCCGACATCTGTCCCTCGGCAGGGTTGCCGGTGATTGGACCAACAACAAAGCGACCTGCGAAAGAGAAATAGCGGTTAGTGACGTTTTCCTAAACTGACGGTCGTAGTCGCGTTTCCTATCGGGTGTACCACTATCTGCGGGTCGGTGCCCTGTCTGGAGTGAACCGTCACCAACTATCTGGTGTTGATGCTCTGTGAAGCCGTTTGGCTCCGATCTCGGTATTTCAAGACTTCGGCGGGGTCGCCCTATGTTTGAATCAATGCGTGCGTATAGTTGTAAATGTATGGTCCTTAACAAAATATTAGTTGGAGTACTTGTAGTCGTTGGTGTCACCGTCAGTGCTGCGGAAGCGACCATTTATGCACCGCCATCGGGTGATGAAGCGGAATGGTTGTTTGACCCGAGCAAAGTTGTCTCAATTTCACTTAATTTGTCGCAGGCTTCGCTGGATGCACTAGCGGCCTCGGATCTCGACGTGAGGGAATACGTGGCCGCAACCTTCTCGATGGATGCCGAGACCCCAACTGGTATGAAAACTTTTGGCCCTTGGGAGATTCAAGCCAAGATCAAGGGTATGTGGGGCTCGTTCCGTTTGTTGCCAGCGAAGTCGGCCTTTAAACTCAAGTTTCCGAACGGTTCACGCATTAACGGCCTGAAGAAATTGACCCTGAATAACATGGTTCAAGATCCATCAAAGGTTCATGAGACCGTCTCGTATCGATTGTTTCGTGAGATGGGAGTTCCCGCGCCGCGCACTGGTTATGCAGAACTCTCGATCAACGGTGAGCCCTATGGTTTGTACCTGAATGTTGAGACCCTAGATGATGTGATGCTTTCTAATTGGTATGGCGACGACAACACGACTCACCTGTATGAAGGCTCCTACTTTGGTTGGTATAATAATGAGTTTGACCCATTTGATGCAGGTTACGAAGTCGATGAAGGCGATGACGATAACCGCAGTGACCTAATAAATCTTCTTGAATTGAATGAATCCGACTCGACAACTTGGTTTAACAATGTCAAAGCCAAACTTGATATGCAAAATGTAACTCGCATGTGGGCTGTTGAGCGCTATTCCGGCCACTGGGACGGTTACTCCTACAGTGCTAACAACTATTATCTACATAGTGATATCAATGGAAGATTCACTATGCTTCCATGGGGCTTAGATCAAACCTGGGGTAGTTGGTTCGAACCTTCTTCGCCTCAAGGAGGAACGCTTTTCACTAAGTGCATGAATGTACGTCCATGCCGTTCAAGGTATGTGGCGGCACTTGAACAAGTACGGGATGCTGTTTTGGAAATGGACCTTGGTACATACGCACGAGATCTTTACGCTTCGCTGCGCAATTACATTGTCACCGATCCCAAGAAGGAGCATTCGATCGAAGACGCAGACTGGTGGGCCACGTATTCCGCCGACCAGATTGTCAGCGCTGGTGATCGGGTAAGTGCATGGTTAGCCGTTGAGCCAATCAAACCCGAGATAAATTTATCAGAGTCTCAAGACACATTGCAGGTCACTTGGACCCCGTTAAAATACAGCAGTTATCCATTTGAGGCTCCGCCGGATCCAGTCAGTAAGTTTACAGTTTTCTGGCGTCGGGTCGGGAGTTCTATATGGCGCAGAAGAGACATCATAGATCCAAGTGCTACAACTATGGCTTTGACTGCGGTGCGTGGAGGTGTCGAGTACGAAGTAAAAGTCGCCCCGATGTCCGGGCCGCGCGAATGGTCTAATTCAGATGTGAAGGTCTTTACAATGGGTTTGCCCTCGCAGGTGTTATCGCTGGCCTCATCAACTTTGGGCTCGGCGACGAGTCTACGATGGCAAGCGCCGGCCGATCTACGCGGTGTCGCCATCGGAGATGTTACGTACCGAATTGAAATGCGTCGGCTAAGTAGCATCAGGTGGACTCCAGTATTTTCCGGATTGATTAAAATTAGGTCGAGTGGCTGGTATGAAAAGCGGGTATTGCTTCCACGCACAGACAGCGCATATGAATTCCGAATTCGCGCCGAGATCGTGTACGGGGAAGGTCCATGGAGAACCGTGCGTCAATAACGGTGGATGTCGCAGGGCTCTCATCTGCTGATGAACTTTGAAGCCATGCAAGAGACTTTGCGCATCTCCTTCGACTCTGAATCACACATTGATTCAGCATCTTCTCGCCCCCAAAGATCACTTTTGCGGCACCACAGAAAACATGCAACAAGTTGCCTCAGGCGTCAATACCGCTACAGCCACGATTGCTGACGCAGGCCACTGGTGGATGTGCTCACACCCTGAGCTCGCTGCCTTGATACTCATTGAGCACTGGGAGCAATTCGGAAAATAGGTTGTGAGATGAAAAACGACTTACGGCTGAGAAATTATGCATTAGCTTCATCAGTACACGCAGGGCCAATTACTTGGCGAACTTTTTCATCAAATCAATGACCTGTTCGGCCTCGGCCATGATCTGGCGAACAAGGTCACCGGCAGGAATCAAACTCTTGATTGCTCCGACACCCTGACCCGCGGGCATGAATTCCTTATTGACATCCACGTATGTGTCAATGGGAGCCCCCATGTGGTTTGCACCGGCACGGATCGACTTCATCACTTGCTCAGGAAATTTACTGAGTTCTTCAGGATGCTCTTCAAAATGTTGAGTCCATTCAGTTCGCACAACGCGGCATGTCTTGCCCGTGTAGGCGCGTGAAACGACTGTGCCATCTTCGGGGAGAGTGAGCAACGTGTCTTTATACCCTTGCGGCGCATGAGCCTCTGGGGTAGCGATAAAGCGCGTGCCCATCCATACGCCATCGGCGCCAAGCGCAAGAGCCGCAGCCAAACCTCGACCATCAAATAATCCACCAGCCGCCACAACGGGGATCTTGTGTCCGACAGCATCAACAACTTGAGGTACTAAGGCCATCGTGGCAACAGTTCCCGTGTGTCCGCCGCCTTCGGTGCCTTGGGCAACCACGAAGTCACAGCCACTCGCCAGTGCAGCCTCAGCGTGGCGCACCTTGCCACACATTGACCCAACTAAAATATTGTTTTTATGCAACACATCGATGATTTCCCGTGGCACTCCAAGTCCAGCAACAAAAATCCGAGCCCCACCTTTGATGATGGTCTCCACTTCTTTTTCTAGTTGTCCAGGAATCGCCGCCAAAAGGTCAACACCAAAAGGCTTTGATGTCAGTTTGCGAACGGCATCCAATTCTTCAGCAAGTTGCCCAGGTCCCATTGGAGCGGCTCCGAAGGTTCCAATGCCACCCGCCTCGCTCACAGCAGCAACAAGTTCGCTGTAGGAGATTCCGCCCATACCAGCAAGCATGATCGGGTGTTCGATGTCAAGTAGTTCTGTCAGACGCGTACGCATGTCAATACCGTAGTAGATGAGCCCCGATTTAGCGGTAAGGACCATGCTGGCGAAATAGCCGCCGATGCCAGCGTCGAGGCGTCAGGGCGATTCCACGTGGCTCATCTTCAAACATCCAGCGGGCAAAATATTGTCGTCCTCTTTGACCTGCGTGGGCCAGCAGGGCGATCGCCCCACGGGCTCCTCGTCGGTGTGAGAGGACATTGGAAAGGCGTACTGACATTCGGTGGTCAGCGAGCAAATGGTCTGTGACCGACATCTCGTAGCGCTGGCGAACTGCAGCGGGTTCGCCACCAGCCACAATCGCCTGAGCAGCAAGAGAACCCGTGAGCAATGCTTGGCCGATACCTTCGCCAGTCAAGGCATCTGTTGCCATCACTGCATCGCCGACGAATAACACTCGACCAGAAGCAGTCATGGCTTGATCAATGCGTGCAGGAATCGGCCAGGCGGTATGTCGGTCATCAAGGACAAAGTTCGGACCAAGTGCCTCCACAACATGTTCTCGTTGTAAGAGGTCAGTCCAGACATCTTTCATATCGCCGATACGTCGCTTGCCATCGCGCAATAATGCGAGACCGATATTGGCGCGATTGCCAGGAAGCGGAAAACTCCAGGCGTAACCCGGCAACAAATCTGCGTCAAACCAAATGATCAATCGTTGTGCTGCTGTGCCTGTGACATTGCTGGCGTATTGGCGAAAGGCGTGCCATTCACCGAGGTATCCGGGCTCGGAGAGACCGAG
>WLTJ01000106.1 GCA_009705435.1 Actinomycetota bacterium
TCCGTTGACTTTGGTCTTTCCCCCACCCCGTCCGATACGAAAACCTGAACCCTTACCAGAGGTTCCGCGCGTGGTGGGCCCACCCAACACAGGCTTAGCGAACATTGCTCCGCCGACGCTGTCCAAATTGCCTGTCAGAGTATTGACGACATCAACGAGCCAACTTGCTGTTGTCCCGAATTCGGTTGTCGTGGTACCGATGCGTCCATACACCGCGGCGCTCGAGGCTGCGCTCATATCGCGCGCCACTTGACGAATGGCTTGCGGATCGAGACCCGTTGCATCACTCACTGCCTCAGGTGTAAAACGCTGACACGCTTGACGAATATCCTCAAGCCCATTCAGTAAGACGGCTATGCGATCTTGAATCTTCACTAAGTTCTCGGCAAACAAAACATTGACCACGGCCATGAGAAATAACGCATCGCTCGCTGGTCGAATCGCCAACCATGTATCAGCCTCTTGAGCCGTGCGAGTAAACCGGGGGTCAACCACAACGACCGTTCCCCCACGAGTCTTAATAGCTTCAATGCGTCCGGGGAAATCTGGAGCCGTGCACACACTGCCGTTTGATGCATATGGGTTGGCACCCAAAATCATCAGGAAATCTGTGCGATCCAAGTCAGGCACTGCAACGTGGACGCCAGTGCCAAACATGTAACCAGCGGCGACTTGTTTAGGAAGTTGATCAACCGTCGAGGCACTAAAACGGTTGTGAGTGCCCAGACCCTGAAGCAGAGTTCGGTTGTACAGCATGGCCGACAGGCTGTGGGCATTGGGGTTTCCGAGATAGACGGCCACAGCATCACGGCCATGTCGTTCGATGAGATCTTGTAGTCGCCCAGCCACTTCAGCCCAGGCTTCATCCCACTCAACTTCAACATGCACGCCATTGCGCTTAATCAGCGGTTTGCGTAAGCGATCTGGATCTTCATGAAGTTGCTTGAGTGTTGAACCTTTTGGACAGATAAACCCGTGTGAAAAAACGTCATCCATGTCACCGCGGATACGACCGATGCTTTCGGTCTTGTTGATGACTTGCAAGGGCGAAGTTTGGACTGCGATCTCTAAACCACAACCCGCCTCACATAATGGACATGTTCGAAAAGCAAGTCGGGTTTCACTCATAGAAGAACTCTAGAGCCCGGTGAGGTCTATCAACTGACGGGCGACTTATCGAGCAGAGCAGCTTCTCGCTGAAAGTCTTGCGCCCCATCGAAGTTCTTATAGACGCTTGCGAAACGCATATAGGCAACTTCGTCAAGTTCACGTAAACGGTCGAGGACTGCAAGTCCCACTCGGGTACTTGGCACATCGCCACCGCCACCAAGTCGCAATTCTTCTTCAACCGAGTCTGCAAGAGCGTTCACTGCGTCATCATCAATGGGTCGACCCTTGGCCGCAGCCATCACCCCAGAAATGAGTTTGCCGCGATCGAAGGACTCGCGCGTGCCTCTGGTCTTAGTGATCATCAAAGGAACTTCGTCCATACGCTCGAAAGTGGTAAACCGATGCATGCACTGCGGGCATTCCCGACGACGTCTAATTGCCCCGCCATCTTCGGCAGTTCGAGAGTCCACCACTTTGGTGTCTTCATGACGACAAATAACGCAACGCATAAGAGCATCGTAGTGTAAAAATCTCAATAAAAGTAGCCTTTTCGGCTAATCAGCGGGGTATCAGCGCGCTATTTGATGGGCAATACAAGGCGTTGGCCAATATCAATCGACGCCCCACCATTGAGGTCAACAAGTTCGTCGACATAGTTTCGCAAATTGCCGTCTGTCAGCGATGAGGCAATGGACCACAGGGTGTCACCCTGTTGCACGGTGTAAAAATCAGTCCCCTGGACATAAGCCAGCGATAGATCAAGAGACACTGGATCTATCGCAGCGTTGTCGACGCTCAGCGATTGGGGCGTCACCGCGGGGAGAGAGGCAGTCCCATCCCCACGGCTCGCCAAAGTGCGGATGCCGAGGCAGACGGCAACCACAACTGCAAGAACGGCCAGACCTGCAACAACTCGCCGACGAAGATAGACGTCGTGCGACACATTGCCAGCTGGAGCCGAAGAAAACTGCATCGCTGAGCCCCTATTTGGGCGGATTTCAATGATGTAACGAGGATCAAGTGCGAGGGCCATGATGTACCTTTCGAATCTGTGTAATGGGTTGAAAACTTGTGATCTGAGATTGCAACAGGGGTATGGCAGGAATTGTCAATCCCTTATCCGAACGCCTGTTCGTACTGTCAAGCAGGTTATGCGAACGCCTGTTCGGTGTCAACCTTCGTTTAAAGATTCATCTCTGACCAGCGATTTTGTAGAAAATACGAACAGGTGTTTGACTCTTGGGGCGAACACCCGTACGATGCACGCATGAGCGAACTCACCCTCACCCTCCGTCAACGCAGCATCCTTGAATGCATTGAGACCAGCATGGAGGAGCGTGGCTTCCCCCCCTCCGTCCGAGAAATTGGTGAAATAGTCGGTCTCAACTCCCCGTCGACGGTTCATAACCACCTCAGCACCTTGCAACGCTTGGGTTATCTGGAACGAGATCCCAACTTGCCGCGGGCTATCAAAGTCAACTGGGACCGCAATAGTGGAGCGATCATTTCGCGTAGCAAGGTCAACCATGTACCACTGATCGGTGATGTCGCCGCCGGAACCGATGTTCTTGCTCAACAAAATGTTGAAGAACTTCTACCTTTACCCGCTGACTTCACTGGTGATGGAGATCTCTTTATGTTGCGAGTGCGCGGTGACTCGATGATTGACGCTGGAATTCTCGACGGTGATTACATCGTGGCCCGCCAACAAGTCACGGCTGATAACGGTGACATTGTCGTGGCTGGTATTCCGGGCGACGAAGCAACAGTCAAAACATTCACTCGCAAAGGTCGCGAGATTATTCTGCTACCAGCTAACCCGCGGCTTGAACCGATGCATTTCCCCGCTGACGAGGTGCACGTTTTCGGCAAAGTAGTCACTGTTTTACGACGATTGTAAAATCGCAGCAGATCTTGCTAAGCAACGCCGAGTCGTTGTGCGACCTGTTCAATTGCGTCGTCACTTTGCACAACAGCAACGCGAATGAACCCGCTTCCCTGCACCCCGTACAGATCTCCAGGGCTGACCAATGCTCCTGCAGCACGCACCAACTTTTCGGTGTAACCCCAAGCATCTCCAACATGGAACCACAGGTAAAAGCCACCCGCAGGTAAGGGCACGTCAACTCCCGACCACTTCGACAAAATATCTGCCATCCGCTCAAGGCGATGGCGATACCGATCGCGTTGTAGAAGAACGTGCTGGTCATCATTTAACGCTGCAACACCAGCAGCCTGCGCAGGTCCTGGAACCATCATCCCGACATGTTTGCGCACCTCGGACAAATAGTGCACGAGTTCACTGTCACCGGCGTATGCGCCAACCCGCAGACCCGCCAAGTTTGAACGCTTGGACAAGGAATGCACGGCGATCACTCCCTGTGAACCATGTTGCAAAATCGATTGAGTGCGCGCCTTCCCATTTTCTTGCGCCCATATGAATTCGGCATAACACTCATCGCTAAAAACCGGAACTTGATGTTCCCGACCCCATTGTGCGGCCGCACCCAAATCATCCACGGCGCCAGTTGGATTAGACGGACTGTTGACCCATAACAAAAGAGCGCGTTTAGCGTCATCGGGACTAATTGCCGACAGATCAATTCCGCCATTTTCTTTTGTCGGGACGCTGACAGCCCGGCAGCCAGCCACGGTAGCTCCCATTTCATAGGTTGGGTAGGAAACTGCTGGATACAGGACCGTATCCAGCCAGGGGGTCCTCAACTTCATCCATTGTGGCAATGTGCCAACGAACTCTTTGGTTCCAATACAGGCGGCAATATCGCTTGGTTTGATGGTGACCGCAAAACGGCGATCCATCCAACTAGCGAATGCCTCTCGGAGGGCTTGCGAGCCGATTGACGCTGGATACCCGCGTTCGCTGTTGCTCACTGCCAAGGCCTCAAGTACACATGCTGGTGGCGGATCACACGGCGTACCGATGGAGAGATCAATCAATCCTCCAAGAAAAGCTGCTGCTATGGGTTTGAACGAGTCCAAGCGCTCATAGGGATACGGAGGTGGTTCAAAACCAGCAGGGCGATCAGGTGCATTCATACTGCCTTCATTTTGTCTCATGCGACCGGTGGTTGAGCGCCTTCAAGAACAATAAATTCACTTAAGCGCCCACTTGAGGCATCGGCTAACCGGGCTCGCACCCGAACCCCGTCAGTTTCATGCGTGGTGGAAACAACTTCTCCTTCACGGTGTACTGCAGCCAAAGCATCACCCCGGTCATACGGGAAAAATAGTTCAATCACCTTGCTGACAGAGCGGAGTCGATCCGACAGCGTGCGCAAAAACAGTTCAATACCATCGCCCGTGTGAGCGCTCAACGCCACCGAACCCGGATGCCAAGAGACAACATCACTTACCCCCACTGGGTCTAAGTCGCTTTTGTTGAAGACCAAAAACTCGGGCACTTGATCAGCGTTGATCTCGCGTAGAACAGTCCGCACCGCATCAATCTGGCCCTCGGGATCAGGTCCCGATCCATCCACAACATGCACCAAATAATCCGCGCGCGTTGCGACTTCAAGAGTGCTCTTAAAAGACTCGACGAGACCGTGCGGAAGGCGACGTACGAATCCCACGGTGTCGGTCACTAGCACTGGTTCGCCGCCGGGGAAAGATAAGCGTCGTGTCGTCGGATCAAGGGTGGCAAAGAGTCGATCTTCCACGAGCACACCAGCGTTAGTGAGGCGATTCAATAGTGTTGACTTGCCGGCGTTGGTGTAACCGACAATCACCACATTGGCAAGTCCACTACGTGACCGACCTTTACGTTGTAGATCGCGGGTATGACCTAAGTCAACCAGTTCATGTTCAAGACGAGAAATCCGATTTTTGATGCGTCGGCGATCAACTTCAAGTTTTGTCTCACCACTACCAAAACGCGATCCCACGCCGCCCCTTTGTTGCGACATGTTGGCTTCGGCACCGCGACGCAAACGCGGCAGTCGGTAACGTAAAAGGGCAAGCTCTACTTGAGCTTTACCTTCGAGGGTGTGTGCATTTTGGGCGAAGATGTCAAGGATGACAGCAGTTCTGTCAATTGCTGTGCGTCCTAACATTTTTTCTAAGTTGTACTGCTGGCCGGGCGATAGTTCATTGTCAAAGACAACTGTGTCAGCATCAACCGCCAAACATAAATCACGTAATTCTTCGGCTTTACCTTTGCCCACGAACCACGTGTGATCTGGAGTATCGCGCTTTTGTGTGAGACGACCCGCTTCATCAGCGCCAGCGGTGTTGATCAACAGGCTTAACTCGTCAAGACTTGATTCAGTTTCTTCTTCGCTGTGACCATGCAAAGTGACGCCAACAAGAACAATGCGTTCGCGAATACTGCGCTCGATGAGGGTTTGACCGAGGGCTTGGTTGTACGGCGAATTAGGACTTGAGTTGGTCACACATGCACCGACAGTGAAGCAATGAAAACACTGGGACCAATTAAGGTGGCGGTCCGTGACGCCAGATCAATACGGACTCGCGCATCGCCACCAGCCATATGCACAATGACCTCTGGGGTTGACGCGGGTACTAGGCCCCAAGCAAGGGCTGCCTCGGCGGCAGCACAGGCTCCCGTGCCACAGGCCAAGGTGATTCCCGCGCCTCGTTCATGGACGCGCATCGTGATGGCATCAATTTCTGGTCCAGCAGCAATAATTTCTAAATTCACTTGGGGCACAAGAGCACCAAGTTTTTGTAAATCCACATCGTCGAGATCATCAACGCCCACGACTGCGTGAGGATTACCTAATGAAAGGTGGCGCACTGGACGATCTGGGTTGCATTGAAGGTCAGACCAATTCTGCGGTTCATCTAGATCAGTGATCTGACCCATGTCAACACTGATCTGCAAAGTCTCACTCTCATCTCCATCTTCAACGCGTACGATCCGCTGCCCAGCATCGGTTTCCACCCTGTAGGTCGTCGCCAAGGAACTTGAAGCATTCCCTTGGCGGTGTGCCGCTTGGACTAGACAGCGAATGCCATTGCCACTCATTTCAGCGCGACTTCCATCAGCGTTGAAGAGCACCATGCTCAGATGTTGAGGACCTTGAATATCCAAA
>WLTJ01000107.1 GCA_009705435.1 Actinomycetota bacterium
GCTATTTCCTTAGCCCAGCGATAATCCGCTTTACCGGACGGACTGCGGTACACCTGATCAACGAAGATAACTCGACGTGGTGCTTTGTAGGTTGCCAAAAGTTTCTTGACGTGCTCAATCACTTCGGACTCAGAAATCTCCCCCGAACGCTCTGCCACCAAGGTGATAATTTCCCCGAAGCGAGTGTCTGGCAATCCAACGACAACGCAATCAATAACTTTGGGGTGTGAACGGGCCGCTACTTCAACTTCTTCGGGGTAGACCTTTTCTCCACCCGTATTAATGCACACCGAACCGCGTCCGAGAAGATGCACAGTTCCATCTTCATCAATTTCCGCGAAGTCACCGGGAATCGTGTAACGCACACCATCAATGACGCGAAATGTCTGTGCTGTTTTTTCTGCATCGCCAAAATATCCGTCGGGCATTGCTCCCGCAGCCGCGAGAACTCCGTTGCGACCACTTCCAAAGGGAATCTTTTCCCAAGTTTGCGGGTCAAATAACGATGTATTGGGAGTCGCCATAAATGCGGCAGTTGCCACTGGGTCTTGACCAGGCATCGTCATTGCCACCGCAAATGGCCCACCCTCAGATGCCCCGATCATGTCCATTACAACTGCTTGAGTTGCACGCTCCATGAGGGCACTTTTCATCTCTGAGGACAAGGTCGCACCCGTCGAAACAATGCGGCCGAGACTGGAAAGATCGTAGGGCTCTCCCGATAACTCCGCGCGTTTCAGTTCTTCAACAATTGGGCGGGCAAATGCGTCTCCAACTATTGAGAGTTGAGAAACTTTTTCACGCTGAACTAGACGCAACAGTTCAGCGGCATCAAAGCGTCTCCCACCAAGAAGTACGACCGTACCGCCAAGTACAAAAGTTGAGAAAGCTAAAAACATCGCTGTCCCGTGCATTAGCGGAGGTGCTGTCATGTTCACTGGGCTTTTTCCTGCGCCATTGAGTTCACTGGCAACTCGTGCCACATCGGCCACAGTTTCGGGCAATGCCAAACCCATTGACGCATACCCAGTAAATGCCAAAGCCCCAAATAGTCCAGTGTGGCTCCAGACAACACCCTTCGGTAAGCCTGTTGTTCCACCGGTGTACAGCAATAAGGAATCATCTCCTGATCGCGCAATCGGTGCCATTGGTGAAAATGACTCAATGGCTTGGGCGTAGTCAACGGCACCGTCAAGTAGTTCGCTCTCATCACCACCGTCTATCTGCAAAAACAAGCGCACCTTTGGCAGTGAAGGGCGCGCCTCGCGAACTACATCACGAAATGCGGCGTGATACACCAACACCGAGGCACCCGAATCTGCCAAAACATGAATGATCTCAGGTGCTTTATAACGAAAGTTAACATTGACTGTGCTCGCGCGAACCTTAAATGAGGCATAGGCAGTCTCTAAATATTCTGGACAGTTGTATAACAGTTGTCCGACTTTGGCATCATGACCAACCCCGTACGAGTCAAAGAGTGAAGCGATACGCGAGGCGCGCTCGTCAAGATCACGCCAGCGGATATGTGTATCGCCAATCACGACTGCAACATGATCTGGCTGCGATGCTGCCAAGGCTTCCCACAAAGTGGCCCAGTTTTCTGTCAACATTTGTATGCCAACCCCATCAACCTGGCGGCGTGATAAACGGTGTCAATTCGCTGACATCACGGTGATCAGCATTCAGACCATCAATGATGCACTGATCTATGTGTCGGTGAATGAGACGCATTCGCGCCTCTTGATACAGACCAAAACTGACACCCTTCTTGGCATTCTTGGCGGTGATTTTGAGTCCGAGTTGAACCTTCGGCAAGTTAGCCATGTCCTGTTCAAAGACATCCGCTAATCCTGACATCCCCTCGGCTTCTTTCCATGACTGCTCGAGTCTGAGGCGTTGAATCGGAGCAGGCGCAGGTCGCTCCTGCCCATCGGGAACTGGCATCATGCGCAACACATCCATGTAGCAAGTGTCAGGCGTCGGGCCGGGGCGCCAGCGATACGTCAGTGATTGTCCCACGCCGGCCCAGGGAGCGAAGGCTGGAAACAAGTGATACAGATGCGCGTCAAGCATTTCTGAATCAGAAACGTTGGAAAGATCTTTGCCATAAATCGGACCCATCACCGATCGGAAAATTTCGGCGACTACTTCGCGTGCCGACGAACCATCGGGCACTTCAACTGAGCCACGCGCCGAACGAGCCGAAAAAGCTAAGTAGGCGTCAGCAACCTGTTGCTCGCTGAGATCACCAAGATGTGGACTTTGGATGCCGAAGCCGTTGATGAAGCGCGTCACAAATGGTGAATCTGCCCAAATGGAATATTCACTGTTGGTGTCACCCGCGAATTCGAGAATCTGTGGATGCGTGGCGATCACGTGATACCCCTCGGCGAAAGCCTCCATGCACACCTTCCAGTTAGCGGGAACCTCCTTCACAGCATGAAAAGCCTTATAACGATTTTCCATATCGAAGTCACGACCGAAATGCTCAATCAGTTTGTCAGCAACTTTTTCAAATGGCATCGCCTCAGGATCAAGGTTGACGAAAACAAATCCACACCAAACGGCCACTAATGCCTGGGGTAAATCAGTATCACTCTCATGTAACACTTGTGGGAAATCCCATTGCGCAGGGATCTCTGCTAATTCGCCGTTGAGATCCCAACGCCAACCATGAAACGGACAGCGAAAAGAAGCCACTCGTCCATCCTCAACTCGCAACTTTGTACCACGGTGCAGACACGAGTTGTGGAAAGCCTTGATTGATCCGTCTTTTGTCCGCGTCACAATCAGTGATTGATCAGCCACGTCGTACACGACATGATCGCCTGGTTGTGCCAACTCGTCCAGAGTGCACGCCATCTGCCATGTCCGAGTCCACATGTACTCATTTTCTAAAGCGGCGAACTCGTGCGAGGTGTAACGCAGTTTGGGGACATCGGCCTTGCCTTGAGAGACATAGGAATGATCCGTCAAAGACAATGGCACCTGGCGCGAATCAGCAACCAAAAGGTCCTGAACTGATGGACCCGTACTGCGGTCCTTTCCTATTTCAGATTCAACAGCAGTCATGATTGCGACGATCCTTGAGCTTCTTCAAACAGAGTACGCGCCGTCCCATAATCGGCTTTTCCGTTAGGAGCACGCGGTACCGTCGTGACGAATACGAGTTGCTTGGGAACCTTATAACTCGAGAGCTTCGTCTTCGTGTAGGCAATGACTTCTTCTCCAGTAGGAATTCGCTCCCCTGGGTTCACCGAGGCCACACCAACCACGCGTTGTCCAAAGCGCTCATCGGGGATTCCGAAAACTAAACAATCCGCAACGACATCATGGGTTTTGACCGCTTCTTCCACTTCTTCGGGGAAAACCTTTTCGCCTGCAGTATTGATGCAGTTGGAACCGCGACCCAACAGAGTGATCGTTCCGTCGGCTTCAACAACTGCCATGTCGCCAGGGAAACTGTAACGAACGCCGTCAAAACTTCTAAAAGTCCGATCTGATTTTTCTGGATCTTTGTAGTAGCCAATCGGCACGCCAGAGCCGCTCACGCCAACCATGCCTTGTTCCCCAGAACCCGCAACAACTTCCTTACCAGTCTCAAAGTTAATGACCTTGGTATTGGGCATCGCGCCAAACTTGGCAGTTGTATTGATATTCGCCTTGGTGGCCATCGTCTGACCCATTCCACCTTCACTGGAACCGAGAATGTCCATCACAACTGTGGTCGGCATATATTCGAAAATTTCGGCCTTGATATCTGACGAGAACATTGCGCCTGTTGACATAATCATTTTCACTGCCGACGTATCAAAGGGTGTCCCCGTGTCTGACTGTTGTTTGAGAGCTTGCACCATAGGTCGGGCGAAAGCATCACCAACGATGATCAAGGTGCCGACTCCATGATGTTCAACAACGCGGAACATTTCCGCGGCGTCAAAAGACTGCCCCTCAAGAAGAACTACTTTGCCGGCCATCAAATGAGGAACCAATGCACCCAGCCAGACACCTGTGCCATGCATCAATGGACAGCAAGGCATTCCGACTGGTTGACCCGAACCTGTATGAATCATTTTGGCTAACGCCGTCACTCCTTCAATGCTCGTGATAGCGGGAAGCCCAGCTGAATTTGTATAAAAGCCTAAGAAACCCTCGGTAAAGGAGCCCATCGGGTACATCACGCCTTTTGGCATCCCCGTTGTGCCTCCGGTGTACAACATGTACAAGTCGTCAACTCCGCGAACAATACGTGTCGCTGGATCGTGATCATCGAGAACCGATTCCCATGGAATCGCCCCGATGACTCCAGCCGAGGAGGAATCAAGAACCTCTATCAAGAGTCGCAATTTAGGCAAACGATGCGCGATTCGTTGAATACGATCGCCAAGACTTGAATGGAAAACAAGAGCTTCACAATCAGCGTTATCTAAGAGATAGAGCAACTCATCGTCAAGATAGCGATAGTTGACATTGACTGGCGTGACCCGATTTTTGAAGGCCGCGTATTGGGTAATCAAATACTCTGGGCAGTTGTACATGAACATGCCAACCTTTGAGTGTTCGCCAAGGCCATTGATTTCAAAGGCCGCAGCGAGACGCGCCGCATGCTCGTCATATTGCGACCATGTCACTTCCACATCACCGCAAGCAATTGCCACTGCATCAGGAAACTCGTCGGCATGCGCCTCAAAAATATTTGCGTAAGTCAGCACTGTCTTCTCCCCCACTGAATTGAAAACTGATCCCCTGCCCTGATGACGAGCAAATGGAATAACACTTATAGGGTAGGCGAAATGCTTGATACCACTCCACAGGGAACGAACATTCGGGCAATAGTTTTTGATTTCGGCGGGGTCCTGATTACTTCGATCACCCATCAACTCCATAACATCGCCGTGGACCACGGGGTGGACGTGGCAACCATGTTGAGCATTCTTTTGGGGCCCCACGAGAGTGGTTCTCACCCTTGGCATCAAGCTGAGCGCGGAGAGATTGCCGTTTCCGCCATTCAAGAAGGTCTCCAGCCGTGGGCAACGCCGCATGGCGTGCATTTAGTGGGCAACGAAATTGAAGCCCTCATGGCCCCTGGGCAGTACACGGTGATCACCCCGATGTTGGATAAGGTCAGCGAGTTACGCAAACGGGGTTACGCAACTGGACTGCTGACCAACTCCTTTGCCGAATTTCGTCCAACGATGCAAAGAGATCTCCGTTTTGAGGACTTCTCAGCAGTAGTTGAGTCCTTCGCCATCGGCGCCCGCAAGCCAGAACCCGCTATCTATGAGGCCACGGCCCGGATGTTGCAAGTTGAGCATTCAGAAATCTTGTATCTGGATGATTTCCCGCAAAACATTGCCATGGCGCGAACCTTTTCCTGGACCACGATCGAGGTTCGCGACCCCCTCGTAGCCCTGGCTGAGATTGACAGTTTCTTGCCTGATTGACATTCGGACACCTCAGTACCACTCAAAAGTAATCGGATGGTCAATAATGGGTGTATGACGACTCTTGAACCTCGACCTGCCCGCTCTCCTGGGGTCAGTTATCAGGAGTTACTTGACGCCGACACCCATCCAGTCCCTGCGGTGTTGCGCCTTGAATCTCCCCTCTATCTAGGTGATACGGATATCCCCGTTGAGCGTTACATCTCGCGAGAGTGGCACGAGATTGAGAAAGAACGGTTGTGGAGTCGGGTCTGGCAGTTCGCATGTCGCGAAGAGCAAATCCCAGATGCCGGTGATTACGTCGTCTACGACATCACCAATCAGTCCTACATCGTGGTCCGTCAAGACGATGGGTCCATCAAGGCGTATCCAAATGCGTGTCTACACCGCGGTCGTCGACTCAAAGATTATGACGGGCATTGCTCGGAGATTCGTTGCCCATTCCACGGATTTTCTTGGGCCCTCGAAGGTCACCTCACCGATGTTCCCGCTCAATGGGATTTTCCCCACGTTGAAGAACGACGAGAAGAAGATTTTCATCTCCCCGAATGTCAGGTAGGTACTTGGGCGGGATTTGTGTTCATCAACCCAGATCCACAATGTGAACCACTGAGCGATTTCCTCGGCGGCATTCAGGAGCAATTTGAAATTTGGAAATTAGAAGATCGATTTATCGAAGCCCATGTCACAAAAATCA
>WLTJ01000108.1 GCA_009705435.1 Actinomycetota bacterium
ATACCCCACCTCATGGATCGTTGGTTCCGCGCTCCGTACACCAACTACACAGACGCCATTACAGAACGAGCAGGCGATGTGCTCAATGAATGGGAAGTGTTTTGGGAGCTTTCAAAACGCCTCGGCTATCCGCTTCCACTTGCTGGTGGCGACACCCCAATGGATGAGCGACCCAGCGATGATGCGATAATTGATCTTGCTTACGCTGGTTCACGCATGCCGATGGATGAAGTGCGAGCAAACCGCAGAGTCGTGCATCCCGATAAGGCAATGATCGTTTCTGCTGCTGATCCAACGTGTACCGCAAAGTTCACCGTTGCACCCGATGACATTGTTGCCGAATTAGGCGAAGTGCATGTAGAGGGTGACAGCGCTGTCGCCCTAGGCGTTGACCCGTCTCTCTATCCATTCCGTCTGGTCAGTCGTCGCCTGAAGCACGTTCTCAATTCTTACGGTTCGAGTTTGTCTGTTTTGGGAGCGAAAGGTACAAGTAACTCGGCCTATATGAACCCACAAGACATGCTTGATCATCACTTGGTCGAAGGTGACCTGATCGAGATTTTCTCTCCCCGAGCGTCAGTACACGGCTTAGTGGAAGCCGCCCCCGATGTTCGTCGGGGAGTGATTTCCATGGCCCACTCATGGGGCGGTTCATCTCTCACCGATGAGAAAGTTCGCGATATCGGATCACCAACGAGTCGCTTAGTGTCGGTAGATAAGGGATATGACCGCATCAATGGAATGGTCGTTCAAAGTGCCATCCCAGTCCGCATCGCAATAGCCGAACACATCAATCACTGAGTCCAAATCTAAGGAGAGAAGTCATGGCACGTATCAATGTTCCAGAGGGTCAAGGCCTTGAAGCCCACCGAATGTGGAAACTGGCACCAGATATCGGTGCTGGCATGCACGCTCTCAGCGAAGCTGTTTATACCAAGTCAAGTTTGAGTGTGCGCGAACGAGAAGTCGCACGGATGAGAATCGCTCAACTGAATCAATGCGTTGTTTGACTGAATACTCGCGCTGCATCGGCGATGCAGCAAGGACTGACAGACGAGGCGTACAATTCGGTACAGCATTACCACGATCACCCAGATTTTTCTGACCGCGAACGTCTGGCCGCAGAGTATGCCGAACGTTTTGCTATCGATCACACTGCGGTGGACGATGAATTATGGAAACGTTTGCAATCCGTGTTCTCCGATACCGAACTTCTCGAACTCACAGTGAGCATCGGCTTCTTTGTGGGTATGGGGCGCGCATTTCAAGTGCTTGATGTGGCTCGAGACTTTGACATACTGTGGAGTCGCGAACCTGTGATATCTCCAGAACCACCTAAGGAATAAAATGACTCCTCTCGAAACTGTTAACGCATTTATTCAGGCACTTGAAAACCGCAACGTTGACGCTGCAGTCGCTCTTGTCAGCGATAACTGCGAATACGACAATGTGCCGATGGGTAAAGTTTTCGGACCCGAGGCCATTTCGACAATGCTCAAGCCAATGATTGAAGGCTGTAGCGAAGTTGCCTGGCCAGTTCATCGAGAGGCCGAAACTGGCAATTACGTCTTTAACGAACGCACCGACAAATTCCATATGCCTTTTGGCTGGCTCGAAATACCCGTGACCGGCGTGTGGGAAGTCATTGACGGCAAGATCACGCTGTGGCGTGACTACTTTGATATGCAGACGTACTTAAAGCAATTACCTAGCGCTTAACTATTTGGCGCCACCAAGGTAACTGGCTTGAATCAGGCTGCGATCCTTGTTGATCTCGGCGGCATCGCCTTCGAGGACCAACTCACCGTGGCTTAAGACGTAGGCGCGGTCTGCAACTTGCAGCGCCATGTGCACGTGTTGCTCAACGAGCAGGACTCCCGCCCCTGTCTCAGCGGCAATCTGTCGCAAGATCGGCAATAGGCGCTCCACGATGATTGGGGCCAAACCTAAACTCATTTCGTCCACCATCAGTAGTTTCGGGTTCACCGTCAGGGCTCGCGCCATCGCCAACATCTGTTGCTCTCCACCAGACAACAAACCAGCACGACGGTCAAGGATCGGCTCAAGAGCTGGAAAATAACCAAGCGCTTTCTTGACATCGGCTGAACCCTTGGCAGCCCCGAGACGCAAATTCTCGGCAACTGTCAATTGATAGAACAGCGAACGCCCTTCGGGGACGTGAGCAAGACCGTCACGAGCGATGAGATGTGGTCGACGACCCTTAATGGACTTACCAAAAACCTTGATGTCGCCAGAGATGATCGGCACCAACCCCGATGCTGTTAACAAAGTCGTCGTTTTCCCGGCCCCGTTAGGACCAAGCAATGCGACTACTTCGCCTTCACTGACCTGCAGGTTCAGACCACGTAC
Source organism: Actinomycetota bacterium (assembly GCA_009705435.1). Classification (GTDB taxonomy): domain Bacteria; phylum Actinomycetota; class Acidimicrobiia; order Acidimicrobiales; family Ilumatobacteraceae; genus Casp-actino8. The sequence continues at coordinate 2,371 of WLTJ01000108.1, forward strand.
AACTGACACGCCGTTATAGCCCGTATTCAGATTTTCAATCTCTAATAAAACTGACATCAGTGATTCCCCTCTGTCGCGCTGCTTCCAAGATATGCCTCGATGACCTTCGGATCATTTTTAATTTGGCTGGGAGTTCCCTCGGCGATTTTGATACCGAACTCAATGACGTAGATGTAGTCACACACATCAAGAACAAGTCCCATGTCATGATCAACAAGGAAGATAGTCAAACCCGCATCGATGATTTTGCGAAGTCGACCGCCGAGTTCTTGAGACTCAGTTGTGTCAAGACCAGCCGCTGGCTCATCCATGCAGACCAAATCTGGGCGACCAGCAAGAGCTCGGGCCGCAGATACCAATTTGCGTTGACCTTGACTAATTTCATTTGGATACTTCTTGGCAAGGTCGCCGATACCCAGAACTTCAAAAGCAAAATCAACTCCACTGTGATCACGCTTGCGACCTGGACGAACGAGATCTGTCAGAAAACTTTTCGCTGTCTGACGCTCGGCGGCGACCTGGATATTTTCTTCAATGGTGAGATCATCGAATAGCTCAAGGGACTGCCATGTTCGACCGAGGCCCAATCGCGCACGACTGTGCACGGGCAAGGAATTGATTTCCTGCCCTTTAAATTCGATACGACCAGTGGTCGGAACGAATCCCGTGATGCCATCGATAAAGGTCGTCTTGCCGGCACCATTGGGACCAATCAAGCCGACCAATTTTCCTTGTTCGACGGCGATGTCAACGTTGTTGACCGCTCGCAGTCCACCGAACGTCACTGACATTCCTGATGTTGTTAATAGGTTCAACTGTCAACCCCCACTTCTTTCCCCACAGGCGACACTAGTTCATCACTGCCACGTTTTCTTGTAGTCAAGATCTGCGAGATACGTAGTTTCTGTTGCCGAAGACTCCCAGAAAGTCCTTCTGGATTCTGAATCGCTGCGAAAACAAGTCCCAGGCCACCGAGGATCAAAGTGAACTCACTTGGCACATGCAAGATGTTCGTGAGGAAGGTGAAAAAGATGCCACCTGAAACCAGCATCCCACCCGCAACCGCTCCAGACACACTAGAAATTCCCCCGATGTAGGCAAAAGCCATGAACGTTAACGATTGCAGGAAGGTGAATTTGTCCGTCGTCACTCCACCTGAACGATAAGCAATAAGGGCTCCGCCTACTCCAGCGATAAACGCCGAGATCGCGAATGCCAACATCTTGACTCCCGCGACATTGACTCCCGCCGCCGCCGCGGCGCGTTCATTATTTCGCGTCGCCAACATACTTCGGCCTGTGGCAGAGATCCGCAGGTTGGCGATCATGTAACACAGGATGACGACAAGCAGCAAACAGAAAATTGCCGTCAACGGGTTGGGTTGTAATCCATCTCCTGCTGTGAGACCTAAGAAGTCGTACTGCACATCGCGGGCTCCCACAATGAGATTCGGCGTATCAACTTTGGCGCCGATGAAGCCACCATTAATGGATTTGTTGGCGAACAAAACTCTGTCGACTGCCACTGCGAATGCCAAGGTCACAATGGCCAAGTTGACTCCGCGTACCCTTAACGCCGGTATTGCCACAATCATGCCGACCGCCATGGCTACAAACCCTCCAATTAAAATGGGGAAAGGGAAGGGCATGTGTGGAATCACGGTGATGTGATAGTCGGTGAAGAAAACTGGCAGCCGTATGGGTGCCTCAACCGTCATTTTGGAAACCAGAAATGCAGAAATTCCAGCGAATGACATCTGTGCCAAAGAAATCTGACCGACGTAACCCGTCACAACGACAATTGACAAGCAAAGAATGACGCCTACGAGCGAATTTGAGAGCGCTAGACGGAAGGGCGGAGTTAAAACAAACAGCGCCAAAATCACTACGGCGAAAATGGAAGCGGGAGCCAGATAGCGCCTTGACGACTGAGAGGGGGTTGGGGAAAAGGGTAAGCGTCCAGCACTGAGCGAGCCGCGTACAGGCAAACTTTTTCCCCGCAAATAGAGGACCACCACGATCACTAGAAGAGGAATCAGTCGTTCTCCCCCAGGCAAGGGTGTTCCACCGGATTTAAAGAACCAATGATGATTGATCTCCAGATACTTGATGAGACCAAACTGCATACCCAAAAGTAATGAAGCAAAAGTCGTCCACCCGAATGACGTAAAACCACCGACTAAAGCGGCGGTTAACGCAGGAATAATCAATGCTGGAAGAACACCTGGGTCAACAGACCTTTGAATCGTCGCCGCAAAAATACCTAGCAGTCCAGTAATCAGTGTCGACAAAACCCAGTTCGCCGCGCCTAAAAACTCTGGTGAGAAGCCTAAGAGCACTGCACCTTTTTCATTTTCGCTGGCAGCTCTGGTGGAGAGGCCGAATCGCGACTTTTGGAAGAAAAACCAGAGTGCAAAGGTGAGAACTAAAACCAATATTGCGATTGTCAAAGCATCTGCACCGATTGAGATTCCGAATGGAAGTTTCAAGGGAGCAGCATCTTGTTTATAGAAAGGCATTGACCTCACGGCGAAGGGTTGAATGGTGAACCTTCGAATAATGACCGCAGGAAGGAGGATAAACAGGCCAATGGAGGCCACAACTTTTGCTAACGGAGGACTATGTCGCAATGGCTGAAAAATCAAGAGATGCAATAGCAGCCCAAATAGCATCGCGAAAACAAGAGATATCAACAACGCCGGCCAAAAGCTGACCTCATTGCCGAGGCTGATTCGCGTTGGCCAATCTGGAAGATCGGTCCATGCCCCTTTATCTTGGAAAATGTGGAGGACCCCTTCAATGGGGGCTAGTGGATTGGGTAACGGAGGAAGGAACAAATCTCCGTCTCTACGAAGTACCGCATAAAAATACGCGACGTACATCGCAACCGCGCTATTAGCGAAATTGACGATCCCTGAACCACGGTAGGTGAGAACTACTCCAAGGGCGATCGCTGCTATCAATGCTCCCTGAGCGATACCCGACCCAGATACAAAGTTTGTTCGAGTCTCAGGATCAATGATCGCCCAAAGAACAACTGCTGCGGAAACAATCAAGAACGCTGCTCGAAGGTTTCTCGTCAGTTGTGGAACAGGATTAACGGTCTCGGGAGACGGTTTGTCGGAGCGCCCCGATTTGAGACGCTCCGACAACCAATTTTTAATATTCACAAAGTTTTGACTCGCCTAGAAATCAGACTTTAGTAGCGTCAATGGGCTTGCCGTTGAGGGCGTCGGCGATGCTCAGCCACTCACCATCTTTGTATTGCTGGATTCCCATTTGCGATCCGCAGACCGAGATGAATATCGGTAAGCCAAGAATGACTTGCTTGCCACAATCCAAAGGGCCAGCCACAATCATCATTGGGCCCTTGAAACCGCGAATCTTGCCGTCAATACCGGCGTAATCCAAAGCATCAGGTCCGAGTTGATTGAAGAACTTGGTGAGAGTCATGATGTTCGCAAATGAAGGTCCAGCAAAACCGGTGTACTCAAGATTTGCTGCGCCAGGAGCTGGCACGCCATATTTCTGCACTTTGTCTAGGTAGGTCTGCATGCCACTTTCGTAGTCTGGCTGGAAGTAGCTGTACCCATAACCACCGAAGTACCAGTTGTTCGGGACGGTGCCACCGTCACCAGCTTCTGCCAGGTGATCTGTCATCGGCGTTCCGAAGCACAGTCCAGTAGCAACGATGACTGGGTCGATACCTAGCGCTTTGCTGGCATCGTAGACATTGATGCACTGCTGAAGCGTCACGATAAGTAC
>WLTJ01000109.1 GCA_009705435.1 Actinomycetota bacterium
CAAGATGTCCGACATCGCCCGTGCGATGCCAGGTCCGTGAGTTCAATATTGGGCGGGCTGCGATCTGTGTCTGCCACAAGCGGTCATATCCCGACGACATCCAAGCGGCACACACGACGACTTCACCAGTTGTCCCAACATCTAAGGGGACGAGGTCTCCGAGCGTGTCAGCGGCGGCAATCATGAGTTCGCAACCTTCAACGGCATGACCTACGCACACGCCTCGGCCGCTTCCAGCAAGTGTCCTCTCGGCGAGTGAAAGATCAGCGACCGGAAGGATTTCGGTCATTCCGTAAGGCGTGTGTAATTCGGCGTGGGGACATAAGGCTTGCATCTTCTGCAAAGTCTCCAACGGCACAGGTGCACCAGCCGACATCACCAAACGAGATGTCGACACTGCGGGCAACGAACCACCGGCTGTTCGCACAACGTTTGCTAACGCCGCAGGTGACGCGAAAACCATCGTCGCATCAATCAACTGACATGCCTGATTCAAAGCATCAGCAGTCAAAGTGCTGGGTGAGGTGACATCCATATCAGCAAGACCAGTTGTGATCCCTAATGCAGGGCCAAATAAAGCGAAGGGTGCAAAGGCCGCCACGAAACGATCATTCGCTGTGATGTCATATGTTTTTTGCAAGGCATCACGCTGGGCCCCCAGTTGGCGGTGCGTATAACGCACCCCTTTGGCCGGACCAGTTGCCCCCGAAGTGAACAACACCGCCGCCAAATCATCAGCAGTCGGTGCAGGCACCGTGATCTGCGCTAGCGAACTGACCGTACGACTTGTCGATAGTGAGGCCAGGGAAATTTTCTGTGAGCGAGGGGCCCATCGCAAAACACGGGCCGCGGTCACTGCCTGTTGAGGACCAACAACATGTTGTACTCGTGCTGAACGAACCGCAGCACCAAGTCCTTTGATCCCCAAACCTCGATCGGCGATCACAGTGATTGCACCAACACGCCAACATGCGTACACGACTGCAATCAAGTCAATACTTGGTGGTACCAAAACCGCTACCCGATCACCCAACTTGACTCCTTGATCACTCAAGGACTGAGCGAAGGAGGCCACTCGAGATTCAAACTCAGAAAAAGTGACTGATGTTTTTGCTGCCGCATCACTGATAGCTAGAGCATCTGGTCGCGTTGACGAATCAATCCGCGCCCACAGTGTCTCGCATGTCTGATCGTCATCTGATGGAGCACTTATTACCTGCGTGGAATTGCGCACAACCGATTCAACAAAGGGGGCCATAGAGGTTTCCAGGACTGCTAAATGACCTGCACCAGGTATCCGATGAGTCTCCACATCAGAAAAGCGGCTCATCAAGTCATCAGCAAAATCGTCATTAAATACCGGGTCTTTTGAACCCCAGTACAGGCGCACTGGGATAGTCAACTTTTGTAACTCCGCAGCAACACTGGCTAGATCGAAGGACGAAGGATGCCGCTCATCAAAGGGCACATCAGCCACAAAGCCAGCCACACCGATTCGTCGGTCTTGCACTAAATACGGAGCAACTAATGCCCGTCGTTGCTGCTTTGTCAATCCAGCGCCAGGCAGATATCCAGTGCCCCGTACAAAGAGAGAAGTCGTGCGGGTGATCAAACGATGTAGGCCACTGCTTGCCGAAATACGAATGAGGCGTGGGGCTTTGCGACCCGCTGGAATCGCGATACCAGTATTGGACAAAATAAGTCCGGCTACTTGCGCTCGATGACTGGTGGCGTAACCCATAGCAATTGCCCCACCCCAATCTTGGGCAACGATCCACAACGGTCCGTGGATATTGAGAGCCGTCACAAGATCATGAATGTCGCCAACGCGATCACGATAAGGACGCGCTCCAATGTGATCAGAAAACCCCATTGATAATTGGTCTGGAGCAAGCACCCGAAAGGAAGGGCTGATTTCACTCATCAAACGCGACCACAAAAAAGACCATGTTGGATTTCCGTGAATGCACAAGATGGTCGGTACGTCGGCACCCATTCCTGGCCGCTCAAGTATGTGCCAACGATGAGTCCCACCCGAATGGCTCGGTACATCTACGAACTTTGACCACGATGAGTCGACACCGAACTCGCCCAATTGCGCGGCGGACGGAACGCTCATTGTCACCAGAGAATTTCCGAGAAACTGGTGTTTAGTCCCGAACCGATTCCGAGGCATAACACCCGTTGACCGGGTTGAATTTGATCTTGCACACTCGCCAGAGTGATCGGGATAGCTGCTGGACCCACATTGCCGTAATGCGGGAAAGTCAATGGAACTTTTGCTGGGTTGATCCCGAGGCGATCACAAATCATGGTGGTATGAACTTTGCTGACCTGATGAATGATGTACCAATCAAGACCAGCGGACCAATCAAAACTCTCCGCAGAGGCTTTCCATGCCGCTGCAGCAAGATCGAGTCCTGCCACCAAAAGCCCGTGCGTATCGGTCGTCATACGATCCAATGTTCCGACACACAGTGAGTTGTGTTCAGTACCAGCACGACCCACACCACCGATGAGACGATGTACATCGTTATGGCGATCTGCGCGAGCCATCACCATGGCCGCAGCACCTGATCCAAGAGTCAGCGAGGCAAACTCAGAGAAGACATCGCCCGCAGATGACGTGGGACTTTTTAGGCGCTCAAGAGTTGTCTCTTGGGTGTAACGACTGCCCTCACCATCAACGATTAAGGCGTACTCAACAGTTCCTGCATCAAGCATCGTGGCCGCCAGATGCATGGCGTTGATGAAACCGAGACAAGCATTAGATATGTCAAAGTTCAAACACGAAGTTGACAACTTCAACTGATCGTGTACCGCACAGGCCACTGAAGGCTCAAGATTTTCTTTGCACACCGATGTTGAGATCAAGATGCCGATCTGCGCTGGATCAATCCCCGCCTTTTCAATGGCGGCGCGTCCCGCCATCGCTGCGGCATCGGTGAAAGAGACACTGTCATCCCACCAACGGCGTTCCTCAATGCCCGCAAGACCGGCCAGTAACCCTGGACGTAAGCCATTACGCAGATAGGTTTCGGCTAACTGCTCATCAATCCAGTCAGAGGTGACGACACGCGGGGCCTCGACAGCTGCGATGCTCAAAATTCCACTGTTTTGGTGCCGGAATACCGAATTTCCACTCATGCCCAGCCTTCCCACTTGGTCTCCTTCAGGATAGTGAAACTATGGCGATTCGGCTCAGCAGAAGGCGACTAATTAGACCCCATAAGGGGTGACTTTGTAATAAATCGCCTTCAGGTAAGCACCGAATTCGAACCCAATGGGATGGTCCACGGCATGTTCGGTGCGTCTGAACTCGTCAATATCAACGTGCACACTGCGGGCCGCCAAATACGCCGCGTCAGCAAGTTCCTCGATCGTCACACGACTTGAACACGAAGCCTGCAACAGGGTTCCACCTGGGGCGGTCAAACGCATACCAAGTTTCGCCAACCGTTCATAAGAACTGAGCGCACGAATGACTGAAGCTTGATTTTGAGCGAATGATGGTGGATCAAGAATCACAATGTCGAAGGTACGTTTTTGCTCAACCATGTCCTCAAGGGCGGCAAAGGCATCACCTCGGATGTCAGTGACCTGGCACTTTGGTATTGATGCGATCGCATGATTGTGCGCCAGATTGCGGTGCGCTGTTGCCAGGGCAGGAGCGCTGACATCAACCATGTGCACCGATTTCGCTCCCCCTGCGGCGGCAGCCAAAGTGAATCCTCCGGTGCTTGAAAAAACATCCAGCACACTGCAACCACTTGCAAGGTTGCCGATGATCGCGCGGTTATCACGCTGATCCAAAAAGTGACCAGTCTTGTGACCGAGAACAACATCAGCTTCAAGAGTAAGTCCATTCTCTAAGAACATCACTGGACCTGTCGGAGCTTCACCGTACAAAGTGTCACCATCAACAAGACCATAGGTTTCGCCGTCGCGCACTAATCGCGAGAAACGAATCACAATCCGATCCACCGCAGCAATCTCAACAATCGCTTGGACGATTGCCGCGAGATGCACGAACCATGCCCCGGTGTATATCTTGATCACCACAGTTGAGGAATATTGATCAATGATCAAACCAGCAAGACCATCATTTTCGCCATGCACCCAACGAAATCCGGTCGTCATTCCGTCACTCAACAAATCTCGGCGCAGATCAAGAGCATGTCTCATTTTCTCCTGCCACCAAGAAGCATCAATGTTCACTGGTTTACCAACATGCAACACTTTGACGCGAATTGGTGACTCGGGATCCCATAAACCAATGGCAGCAAATCGACGTTGCTCATCAAAAATGACTGCCAGATCCCCCATTGAGCCAGTCGGCTTATGTGACTCGACTGCTTGATCAAATAACCATGGACTACCCGAACGAATCGCTCGCAGACCAGGCCGGCTGACGCGCACCGCTATACGAGCATCAGATGGTTGAGGCAATGACTCAATGCTGACACAACCTGGTTGACGAAGTTCAGATGCAGACACAGCCTCAACGGTATCTCGTCAGAATTGTTCGTCCTCATCGCTGTCCTGATCATCATCGCCATCTTCGTCGTTTTCGTCATCTTCATCATCGTCGCCGTATCCGCTATCGACTTTGTCCCCGCAATCTTCGTCACCACAATTAGGGCAAGATGACCAATTTTCAGTGCCTATGTAGACCCCACAGCTATTACATAACCCGCTACTCGTATTCATACATCTCCTTAGGTACTCATCGGACCTTCTCAGTATGAGGTAGAGGTGTGAGATAGAGGTGAGAATCAAGCCAGGCTTGATGCAGATCAACCCGCGTCACCGCTGATATCTCACCTCAAGTTCATACCCAATAATGCTAAAGTCTGATTATTAAGTTTCGCAGCGACATAGAAGGTCTCAGGGCCATTGCCGTTGTTCTAGTGGTTCTCTACCACATGGATTTCTCACTGGTCTCGGGTGGATATATCGGGGTGGACATCTTTTTAGTCATCTCTGGTTTTCTCATCAGCCGGCTTCTGTTGGATGAGTTTGAAAAAACTGGGGCGATTAGTCTTCGCCAGTTTTACGCCAGGCGCGTCAGACGACTCTTACCGATTTCGAGTTTTGTTCTCCTGGTGACTGCACTTCTCGGGCTCATCATTCTCGAACCCACGCGCATCAATAACCTCGGAGATGATATATGGGCTGCTGGACTTTTTTCGGCGAATATCGTGTTTGCCTCTCGGGGAGCCGACTATCTCAACAGCGAACTACCGCCATCACCCATTCAACACTTTTGGTCACTCGCCGTTGAGGAGCAGTTTTATCTGATCTGGCCGACAGTCATTTTCATTCTTCTTGTTTTGGCAAAAAAGTACTGGCGACATATCGCTTTAGTGGCCACCCTTGCCGCCATCGCAGTGTCGCTTTGGGCCAGTTGGAAGCAGACTCCTCTGCATCCATCATGGTCGTATTACGGACTCCACGCCCGAGCCTGGCAATTGTGTTGCGGTGCATTGTTAGCGATGACAACTCGTAAAACTTTGATCCCTCATCGCCTTGCGGCAACTGCTGTGGCTTGGACGAGTCTTCTCGCCATTGCTTACGCGATGTACACCTACGACAATTCAACAGTCTTCCCAGGAACCGCAGCCCTCGTTCCGACACTGGCGGCAGTCGGCTTGCTGTGGAGTCAGGGGAATTGGTTTGGCTCAAAGATCATTCTCGATAACAGCGTTGCACAATGGATTGGTTCGCGTTCATATTCAATTTACTTGTGGCATTGGCCACTGATTGTCTTAGCGATCACCTTGCAAAACGACGACAAGGCGACGTTGGTTGGTGCTGTACTGCTGGCCCTCTTCCTCTCAGAAATTGGATACCGAATCATCGAGAATCCGATACGAAATTCAATACGCATACGCCAGCATGCCAAAAGAGCATTCGCCATCGGGTTGGCATGCATCATTCTGACCATCGGTACTGGCTTGGCGATCAGCCACGCAACATTCACTGTCGGCAGCGGTATTGCCGAGAGCGCCAATTTTTCTGATACTTCTTATTTGGAAGCAGCAATACTGAATCAAGTTTTACCAGCGAATCTTCAACCCTCCTTACTTGCCGCACCCAATGACCGATCACTCATTTACA
>WLTJ01000011.1 GCA_009705435.1 Actinomycetota bacterium
GGAACTCGGTGGCACGGATGATGACATTGAGATCAAAGTAATAAACGACGGTCGTGTCTTGGACCCAGCATTTGATCTCAATGGAGTGACAGGACTCGGTTTATCTATTGTGCGGACCCTGGTGACCACCGAACTGAACGGTTCAATTCTGATTCGTGCAGGCGTAGCGGAAGATTTCATCGCCGCAGGAATTGAGGATCACCGCAGCGGCGATGGCACGGTTGTGCAATTGTCCTTGCCGCGCTAGATCAAGAAACGAAAGAGCGGGCATTCATGATTGCGATGCGATTGCGCGCTGCAATTCGGCGGCGGATATCGCGACGCTCTTCTTCAGAGGTGCCACCCCAAATACCGGAGTCCTGATTGGTCTCAAGAGCAAACTCAAGACAACTGACTTGAACTGTGCATTCGTTACAGACTTGCTTGGCGCGATCAATCTGCAGGAGGGCTTGACCAGTAGTTCCGATGGGGAAAAATAGATCCGGATCGGTTTCTCGACAGACGGCTTCATCGCGCCAGGTGTAGTCGGCGGTTCCGAGGGCAAGGGAAGAGGCAAGGATAGACACGGTGTGCTCCAGGCATGTTTGGGGGGTGGTGGGCGGGGATTTAAAGTCTTAAATTGCAGACCTTGCAAGGTTGGCAAACTCTTGGTGAATTCGCAAGGGGTTGGGCATTAATTTTTTGTCACATCGTCGAGTTTTTCTCTATCCATTTTCCGATAAATGTTCGAGTTGTGGAGTAATCAGAGTTAAATGCAGGTATGGCGACTCAGGTAATAGCTCATCGTGGTGCCTCAAAAGCCGAGAAAGAAAATACGGCGTTGGCCTTCAAAAGGGCCGTTTCTATGGGGTCAGATGCGGCCGAACTTGATGTACGCCGCACAGCTGATGGGATTTTGGTTGTACATCACAACGCCACGCTGGAGGATGATCGGGTTATTTCCCACATGCAGTTCGCCGATCTGCCTCAAGACATTTGCACCTTGGATGCCGCCCTTGATGCTTGCCAACCCATGTGGGTGAATGTGGAGATTAAGAACGACCCGCTGGAGCCAGACTTTGACGAGAGCGAATCAATCGCTGACCGCACCATTGAATGCCTGAGCATGCGAACCGAGGGTGATAGTCGCTGGCTGATTTCTTCATTTCGCCGTGAGACCATTGATCGTTGTCGGCAGTTGCGACCAACCATTGCCACCGCTTGGCTGACCGTCGGGGTGCTGCCGCAAGACGCTTTGGGCATTGTCGTGGGATTGGCCAATGACGGACACAGAGCGCTACATCCGTGGGTCAATTTACTGTCGCGTGAGCTGATTGATCTCTGTCACCAACACGGGTTGGAGGTCAACACTTGGACCTGTGATGATCCTGTGCGAATGGCTGAACTTCTTGAGTGGGGAATCGATGGTTTGTGCACCAATCAACCAGACATCGCCCTCAAGGTCATTGATCAAAGATAAATCTTTAGGCAGGGAAAAGTAGGCCTACGGCCTCGGGCACATGTCTGAAATGTAAGCGTGTTGATTCACCCAAGTAATCACCATCAACCTGATAGGGAAATGGCGTGGCATTCTCAATGATCAGTTCGTGGACATCATTAAAACAAGCCACGTGCTCACTTGGTGTGACTCCGCCACCTTTGAGAGCCCCAGCCAATGTGCGAATAATGGCGATCGCCGACATAGTTCGAAATGTCACTGCCACAAGTGGTTTATCGAGACCAGCAGCGGGTGACAGATCAAGAGCTCGGTTACCGAGAAATGAATATGGATTTGTGTTGAGGACAACCGTGAAATAGCCATCATCAACGAATCGCTGTGGGTCGTAGGTATTGACATCGGATCCAGAGATACTTCCCGGTCCACCGATAGCTGCATCGGCCGCAACTGTGAAATGGGGGTGATGACGATCGTATTTATTCAGCCAAGTTTGAAGAGCAGCGTAGATAAATAACGGATGGCCTGCCCAGCGCTTTAACGAAGCCCGAGTCTCAACGTTGCGAACGACAGCGGCGTCGTAGCCAACACCGGTATGAAAGCAGAAGAAGCGTCCGTTGACTCGACCAAGGCCAATGGGTCGGATATTTGCTTGAGGATCTTCCAAGCCGCTGACCAACATGTTGACTGCGGCGATTGGGTCATTTGGTAAACCGATAGTGCGGGCGAAAACATTGGTACTTCCGCCAGGCAAGACCCCGAGGGATGTTTGCGATCCAGCAACGCCGGAGGCAACTTCGTTGAGGGTGCCATCGCCGCCGAAGGAAATGACTAAATCAACCTCACGATGAGCGGCATCCTGGGCGAACCTAGTGGCGTGCCCGCGGCGGTTGGTCTCCACAATCTGCACATCGTGGTGTCTGGATAACGCTCTGTGCACAATGACTGTGTTGCGAGCGGTAACAGATGAAGCAAAGGAGTTAACGACAAGGAGAATTCGCACTACCTCAAACGGTATCAGCCCAATCTCGAGCTACTTCAGGCGATCTTTAGGGGCGGGAGGCCCGATGGGGCGAGCGTCACGCAAAGAGATGGGGTGTGGGTTGTGCGAAATGGGTGCTAGCCCGTAAGAATAGGACTATGAACGTCATTGTCTGCGTAAAACAGATCCCCGATCCTGCCAACCCTGGAGCCCTAGATGCCTCGTCCAATACGCTGAAGCGTGAAGGCAAGTTGATCTTGGATGAGTCCGATAGTTACGGGGTCGAAATGGCCCTGCAGTTGGTTGCTGCTGCTGGTGGTGGAGAAGTCAATTTGGTTTCCATGGCGCCGAATAATGAAACCTCAGGTTTGCGAACTGCTCTAGCAATGGGAGCGGCAAAAGCAGTATTGGTTTCTGATCCAGCATTGTTGGGTTCGGATGCTTTGACAACAGCAAAGATTTTGGCTGCTGCTGTGACACGACTTGGGGGAGCCGATTTAATTATCGCGGCGACCGAATCCAGCGATGGTTACACCGGAACTGTTCCTGAGCAAATGGCTGAAGTTCTTGGTCTGCCTTCGGTGACATTCGCGAAAAAAGTTTCTGTCGAAGGTGGCGTGCTCAAAGTGGATCGTCAGACCGAAGATGGTTATGACGAAGTGACTTGTCCTCTCCCTGCATTAATTTCTGTGACTGCCGGTGTTGTTGAGCCGCGTTACCCAAGCTTCAAAGGCATCATGGCTGCTAAGGCAAAGCCAGTTGACGAAGTCACCGCTGCCGACCTTGGTGTCACGCTCGTTGGCTGGGCCGGCGCTGGTCAAAAAGTGAGCAGTGTCACACAAGCCGAAGCCCGAGCTGCTGGCGAAGTGATCGAAGATGATGGCGAAGCATTCGCCAAGATTGTGACCTTCCTTGAAGGTCTCAAGGTCATCTAGTCAGTCCAATCACACTGTAAAAGACATATCAGTCAGACCTCAACCGAAAAAAGAACGAGAACGGATAGATCAATGGGAATTAATAACATTTGGGTTTTTGCTCAGGTCGCAAATGGTGCGCCGACATCAGGTTCGCTAGAACTGTTGACCAAGGCGCGCTCCATGGGAGCAACCGTCAGCGTGTGGGTGGCTGGCGATGGCGCTGCTGCCGCTGGTGTTTTAGGTGAATTCGGAGCGAGCAAAGTTTTCGCTGTGAGTTACGGATCCAACTTGGCTGGTGTAGCGGTTGCTTCGGCAATGAAGGCCAGCATTGATGGTGGGCAAGCCCCAGATCTCGTGATGTTTCCGCAGTCATATGAAGGACGCGATGTCATGGCCCGTTTGTCGGTCAAGGTCGGGCGCACAGTTTTAACAAACAACATAGAGATTGTTGCCGATGGTGAGTCGGTCACTGTGACGACACCGATTTTCGGCGGCAATACTTTGGTTGCTACTACGTTCACTGGTGGTACTCCATACCTCGCAGCATTTCGTCCAAAATCATTCGCCCCTGAATCAGCGGGTGGAGCAGCGGCAGAAGTCGTTGTGGTGAATGTGCCCGACCTCGGAACAACAGGTGGGGCACAAGTGACGGCCGTGCATATTGAAGAGACAACTGGTCCGAAACTTGATGAGGCCAATATTGTCGTTTCTGGCGGACGTGGTTTGGGTGAAAGTGCCAATTACGGGATGATCGAATCGTTGGCCAAGTTGCTTCAGGGTGCACCTGGCGCATCGCGTGCCATCGTGGATGCCGGTTGGGTTCCTTATAGCTATCAAGTTGGTCAGACTGGCAAGGTCGTTAAGCCCAGCGTGTATATCGCCTGTGGTATCTCGGGTGCTACTCAACACATGGTTGGCATGAAGGGCTCGAAGAACATCATCGCCATCAACAAGGATAAGGAAGCACCGATCTTTGGGATTGCAGACTTGGGAATTGTTGGCGACTTGCACAAAGTGCTGCCGAAGCTGATCGAAGCACTTCAGGGTCGCTGAGTCAATGCCGGCTCAGGCCGGAGCATCACGGGCAAACAGCGCAATAGAGATGTCGTTATCGGGGTCTTGGGCGATCAGGCTCAACTCGTACGGGCTGCGACTTCCATCGTCACATCGAAACCAGTGCATCGCTCGCGCAGTGTCGCCGATTTCTTGATTCAGAACACCGGCTTGACGCATCTCGTCCCATTCCTCGGTGAATCCACCGATGGCAGCCAACAACCACCACACCCCAAATCGCCCTAATGCAGCGCCTCGTCTTCGTCCGTGGGCACCACCCGATGAACCACACCATCCGAGCCAAGTAAGCGCCTCCTGCGTTGTCAGCGGTGTGAGTCGACATGTACGGATACCTAATGCACCGAGAGCATCAATGACTGTGCCATCAACGACGATGGACTCAGCTCGTCCCTGAGAGGAGGATGTCCATGGTTCAACGAGTGAACGTAGTGCATCGTGGACAAAGGGATCGTCAACAATCATTTCTTCATAGACTTCTTCGGCTTCAATGTCAGTCCAAACGTGCTGCCAGTTGTCACTCGGAGATGGAGCATCAATACCTTCATCAGAATATGTCGCGATCGGGTACGCGGGTTCCCATGGTTGAAGCGTTAAAGGTATGTCGAGGACATTCAGAACCTCACCGACGCTCTTCGCGTCAATGATTTCGCCGCGCAAAACTCGCTCATGCGCCACGAATGCTCGGCGTGGTCCATCAGTGAGCAAATCTGAAAGTTCAGTCCAGGAATGATTTTGAGCAATAACTTCGGTGAGCGGTCCAATAGTGAAGCGACCACTATCTTCGGCCAAAACTTGAGCGGCCCAATCGGTCGTTGCATGAAGAGCCAATCGATATTCGGCCAATGTGGCTGCTGGCCAAACCTGGCGACCCGATTGAGTCGCAAGTCGTGAGCGTTGGCGAATGCGAAAAAGACCTTCCCAGTCACGGTTGGCGCAACGTGCATCAATCAGTCGCACAAGTCCGTCGAGATCGGCGCGATCAATCAATGGGTCTAAGTCATTGTCATCCATTGTTTCTCGACTTCGCCTTAGACCATTGGCCAGGGGTAACGCTGACCGCTTGCATCAATAGGGAACATAGCACCCGCAGCAAGCATTTTTGCCCGTTCAATCATCGCCTCAACTTCTTCATCGTTCAAGAGTGCTGCCACATCAAGTGGGGGGCGATCAACAATCCGTTGCACCTTGCTGACAAGATCAGGGGACAACGTTTCACCACCGAACTCCCAAATGACGGTCCGTAATTTGAAATCAGCAGAGAAACATAGTCCTTGATCAATGCCCCAAATGCGATCGTTGCTATCAATCAAGCAATGCCCACTTTTTCGATCGGTGTTATTTGCCACAATGTCAAAAGCCGCCATATTTCGGAACTGATCGTGAAGTTCGGGACGATTCTCGTACAACGTAAAATAGTGCTCTTCAAAACGAGCCTCAATGAACCATTGCAATGAACCTGGCCCGAAGGGACCATCGCGTTCAATTGTCGGAGGTATGACATGGAGTTCCATGGCCTCTGAAAGGAGGTAGGCGGCGATTTCCCGATGGAATAATCCCGAGGGGAAATCCCACAGAGGACGCTCGCCGCGTAGAGGTTTGTAGATCGCTTGGCCGCGCTGCTCGCCAAGTGTGAGATTGACAAGAAAAGTGGCGTTACTGCTGTAAGGCATGCGACCTTCAATGTCAATGTCGCCGTTTTTCAGAAGATGCAAGATATCCATAATGATGAAGCCGTCGGATTAATTCATGCGCGGGCAGAAGTGACCATCGGGATTAATTGGCAGGTCACAGTAAACACAGTCGGGGCGACCTGCCGAAACTGTGCGGTCAGCGTGATCACAAAAAGCCATAGCCTGAGCGCGGGTCAGACTGACTCGTGCATGAGCACCAGGTATGTCGTCTTCATCCTCATCGTCGTCGTCTGCGAAATCGCTGTCATCTTCATCGACGAGTGGGGCAAATTCTTTGAGGTGCAAAATGAAATGGTCGGCTGAGTTATTGAACTCAAGTGCAGTTGCCCCGAGGATGAAGGCTTGGGTGATCGGCTCGGCAAGTTGCATCACAGAGCGTGGTGGCTGACCCTCTGGCACGGGCAAATGAGCCAAGGCTCGACGAATGTATTGAGCAATGGTGGCAACTTGTTGCTTTTCACAGCGCACCGTCACCGAGCGGACACCGGCACGGGCTTGAATATAAAAAGTACGAGATCCCGGTTCTCCTAAAGCACCAGTCGTGAGAACATCGACAAAATCGAAATCAGCAAAAAAATCCATGATCGTTTTTCAGGATGGACGAAGGTCGCCGAGCGATCCACCGGTTGAGTTGACATTGAGAACGATTGGCCCGCCATTCGTATAGGCCACAGTGGAGACTGAACAGGTACTGATAACAATGCGTTGGAAGAGATCGATGTGAGTTCCCATAGCGTGCGCAACGGCGGCCTTAATGGGATCAGCATGAGATACACAGACGATCACCCCACCGCGATGTTGAGCACAGAGACGGTCAATTGCCGACACCATACGCGTTTGCATTTCAGTAAAACTTTCGCCGTTAGGAAAACGAAATGTTGACGGTGCACGTTGCACTGTTGACCATTCGGGCAACTTCATGAGTTTGCTGAGTTCAGCACCAGTCCAATCACCAAACTCGCATTCAAGTAAGCCTTTGTCGATTTTGGTGCGCAGACCTAAGGCAGCAGCGATGGGGGCGGCAGTTTCGCGAGCGCGCTCAAGTGGCGATGCATAAATAGCATCAACTTTTTTTAGGTCAGCGATGCGTTCGGCGACTGCTTGTGCTTGTTTGATTCCGATTTCGGCAAGGTGTAAACCAGCTGCGCGACCAGGGAGGATTTTCCCTGTTGTCGGAGTTTGACCATGGCGAACGAGAAGCACCAAAGTTGATGAAGGGGGTGCTGTCTTGGTCGCTTTTTTCGCAGTCATAACAGGTGCCAACCTAGTGGCAAATTGACAACTTTGCCTTGTCAGCGCTCAAGGGCGATACGAGTTGCAGTGGCTGCCTGAGTAATTGCGGATGCTCCGTCATCGACATATTGGCTCATTGAAAAAAACCCATGAACTTGTCCGTAGTAACGGGTTAATGAACATGCGACGCCGGCTTCAATGAGTCGATGTGCGTATTGTTCACCTTCATCACGAAGCGGATCGTATTCGGCTGTAATCACGATCGCGGGTGGGGCAGAGGTAAGCGTTGTTGCATCGGCAAACAAGGGCGAAACTCGTGGATCGGTTGGTGTACCCATAGAACCACTGAGGTAATGATCACAGAACCATTTCATCCCGGCAGCCGTTAAGCGGTAACCCTCACCGTTGTCTTTATAGCTTTGCGAGCTACGTGTTGCATCCGTGACTGGGTAAATGAGCATTTGGAACTTGAGTGGCACTGGCTGCAAGTTGGCAACTACTGCAGCCAAGTTCCCTCCAGCAGAATCTCCACCGACTGCGATACGGGTTGCATCAATCCCAAGTTCTGCAGCATTCGCATGCGCCCAACGCAAAGCCACAATGCAGTCGTTGAGCGGTTCGGGAAACGCGAATTCGGGAGCCAATCGGTAATCAACCGACAACACTGCATGTCCCATCGCGAGCGCGAGTTTGCGACAGACGTCGTCGTGGGTATTCACACTTCCGAGGACCCAACCACCACCGTGGTAAAAAACCAAGAGTCCGAGATCTGTGCGATCATTGGGGCGGTACAGACGCCCAGCGACGCCATCGGCATTGACTTCACGAATTTCGTGTAGTTCAACAGTCGATGGTGCAGTCATCATTTCCATACCTGCACGAGCGACGGTCGGCTCTTGGGTTTCGAGTGCAGGAGCATTGAACTGCTCCATGACGACTAACAGTGCTGCGGTTTGTGGATGAAGGGCCATGGCAATATCTTGCCATTGACGACAGCGTTACTTCGTCTTGAGACTGGTTTCGTTGCCAGCAAAGAGTCGTTTAAGATTTGGGACATGGCGCCAAATGACAAGAGCGAATAAACCCACGCCAGCAAGAACTTCACCCGCTGGGCGCCCGACAATGACTTGAGAAATAGGTAACCCAAGAGCGATCGCAAGTGATCCGAGAGAGGCTTTCTTGGTCGCCTTGGCAACGAGCAACCATAAAACCGTCATTGCCAGGCCGATCCACGGATAGAGAGCGATCATCCCACCGCCCGCCGTAGCAACTCCCTTGCCGCCTTTGAACTTTCGAGTGACAGGAAAAATATGACCGATCACGGCAGCGAATACCAAAGTCAGGGCTCCGGCGTATCCAGCGAAGGCATATCCAACAGCAGTGGAGATAGCGCCCTTTAATCCGTCTAAGAGAAAAACCAAGACGCCCAACTTACGACCGAGGGTTCGACCGATGTTGGCGGCACCGGGATTACCGGAACCCGCCGCTGTGATATCAACTCCACGAGCATTGGCGATCAGGAGCGCACTTGGGAAAGTACCGAGCATGTAGGCCACGGGAAAGAGAAGTATGAGAGCAATCACTAGTGACATCTTTATGGATATCAGAGACAATGTGGGGGAATTCAAGCGGATCGTTTGAGCATGGGAGTATCGCGCGGGGGTGATCCTTGGTTCGGTACTCTTCCAAGCAATGTCTGAGCAACTCATTTCAGGTGAAGGCGCGCCCCGATTCCGACGAAATACCTCAACATCAGCGTTCGGGGCTTCGCGCCGCGAGGGGCATGATGCGTCAGCGTTTTACGCTCGTTTTCGAGCCCCTGAGATATCTACCGATGAGTCACTTGCCGATCCCACAGCAGTGAACGCCATTCGCAACCGTATCTTTGTCGGCGATTCTCGCAAGATGGACGAGATACCTGATAACTCGGTGGGTCTCGTGGTGACATCACCACCTTATTTTGCGGGAAAAGCGTACGAGGAGGCTCTTGGTGAGGGGCATATCCCCGCCGATTATGTTGAGTACCTCGAGATGCTTACGGCAGTTCTTGGCGAGTGTCACAGGGTACTTGAGCCGGGTGGGCGGATGGTCGTGAATGTTGCCAATTTGGGTCGTCGCCCATTTCGTTCGTTGGCTTGTGATGTGACGACCATCTTGCAAGATGAATTAGGTCTGTTGTTGCGCGGGGAAGTGGTCTGGTTGAAACAGCGTGGCTCATCGGGTAGTTGCGCATGGGGATCTTTTAAATCCGCCACCAATCCAGTTTTACGCGACACTACTGAACGTTTGATTATTGCTAGTAAGGGTCGCTTTGATCGCGCTGTCAATCCAGCCAAACGCATCAAGCGTGGTCTGCCAGCAGTGTCAACGATGACCTCAGATGAGTTCATGGAAGCAACTCTTGACGTCTGGGAAATTCAACCCGAAAGTGCTACGCGAGTTAATCATCCTGCGCCTTTTCCTGTGGCACTGGCGGAGCGCTGCATCGAGATGTATTCCTTTGCCGGTGATCTTGTACTCGATCCCTTTATGGGATCCGGGACTACTGGCGTAGCTGCCTCACAGCTTGGGCGTTCATTTGTTGGCTTTGATACTGATGAGGTTTATGTAGCGCGTGCACTTGAGAGGATTGCCGACGAAGGCGGGGAACGTGAGCGAACCGATAGACGCTCAATTCGTGACATTGTTGAAGAACTTCTGACGGACGCTGGATTTACCAAGATCGATTGGAATGCGCGTATCGTGACTGGCTTTGAAGCCACGGGCCGCGCTTGGCGAGAAGATCAAACGTCTATCGTCTTTGAAATAGTTGGTGGTCTCACAAGTGTCCGACCTGGTTTATCGCGCGGCGATTTGTTGTGGCGAGCCATTGGTCGCGCGGCAGTGATTTCGCAGGTCTGCACCGATGAAGAATTAATCCTCTTTACAGCAGGCTTACCCGAGAAATTAAGTGGTGGTAATGCGCTTGCAACTGTGGTCGGTCCAAGTCAGGCGATTGCCGGAATCATTGATATTGCTGATTTGGTAACTGCTGGTGAAGCCCTGCACCGCATCTTGCACGAAAGTAGATGATGTCGCAGCTAGTGAGGCGATATTGTTTGAAGATGACTGGGAACCGTTTGTGAGTTATCTAGCGCGTTTAGAAGCTGAGTCAATGCACATTATTCGTGAAGCTGTCGCTCAGGCCGAGAACCCAGTCATGCTGTATTCAATTGGCAAGGACAGCACGGTCATGTTGCACTTAGCCCGTAAAGCATTTTTCCCTGCTCCCTTACCGTTTCCGTTGCTCCATGTTGATACCACGTGGAAGTTTAAAGAGATGATTGAATTCCGCGATGTGGTGGCAGCAGATCCCGATCTGAGATTGATTGTGCATATTAATCCCGAATGTGTGCGACTCAATATCAATCCATTCGATCATGGTTCATCGATGCATACCGATCTTTGGAAAACCGAAGGTCTCAAGCAGGCTCTTGATGAAGGTGCTTTTGACCTTGCCTTTGGTGGCGCGCGTCGCGATGAAGAGAAGTCGCGCGCCAAAGAAAGAATCTTTTCCTTTCGAACGTCCAAGCATGTCTGGGACCCAAAGAATCAGCGTCCAGAATTGTGGAATATCTACAATGCCCGCCATGCAGCAGGTGAATCAATCAGAGTATTTCCTTTATCTAATTGGACCGAACTAGATGTTTGGCAATATCTCTTAGCCGAAGATATACCCGTCGTTCCGCTCTATTTCGCTAAGCCACGACCCGTTGTCGTGCGGCAAGGAATGCAGATTTTGGTCGACGATGATCGAATGAAGTTACTCCCGGGTGAAGTCATTGAAACCAAGATGGTCCGCTTCCGTACTCTTGGGTGTTACCCACTGACTGGCGCCGTAGAGAGCGAAGCCACAGATTTATCAATGATTCTTGCAGAGATGTTTACCAGTCGTTCCTCAGAGCGACAGGGTCGGATGATTGATCATGATCAAGCGGGCTCAATGGAAAAGAAAAAAGTTGAAGGTTATTTTTAATGAGATCTTCAAACTTGCCACCCAATAATCCAGTATCTCATTTCATAAAAGCTCAGCAAGAGAAAGATCTTTTGAGATTCATCGTCTGCGGAAGTGTTGATGATGGCAAGAGTTCAATGATTGGCCGGCTTTTGTATGACTCCAAGCAAATCTTTGATGATCAACTTGCGTCATTGGCCAATGATTCTCTACAGCATGGCACTCAGGGTGAGGCAATTGACTTTGCGTTGTTGACTGATGGTCTTCAAGCCGAGCGCGAACAAGGTATAACGATTGATGTTGCTTATCGCTTCTTCGCCACTGACAAGCGGGCTTTCATAGTCGCAGACGCGCCAGGTCATGAGCAATACACCCGCAATATGGTGACAGGCGCATCCACAGCAGAGATGGCTGTCGTGCTCATTGACGCTCGCAAGGGTGTTCTGACGCAAACTCGTCGGCATTCCCTGTTAGTGGATCTGCTGGGCATTAAAAACATCATTGTCGCAATCAATAAAATTGACTTAATTGACTACAGCCAGGAAGTTTTTGATGGAATTTCTCAGCAGTATCTAGAGTTTGCAAAATCATTACACTTTGAGAGCATTCATTTTGTTCCCATTTGTGCATTGACTGGTGAGAACCTGACATTGTCTTCAACGAATACGCCGTGGTATGCCGGGCCGCGTCTGATTGAGATCGCTGAGACGGTTGCTGTTGGTACTCAAGATCTTTCTGGTGCATTTCGTATGTCTGTACAAAGCGTGAGTCGCCCGAATTCAGACTTTCGCGGTTACATGGGGACAATTGCTAGCGGTGAGATCAGCGTTGGAGACCAAATACGGGTCAACCCCAGTGGAATGGAAACTCGAGTCAAAGGCTTTGCCGATTTCGATGGACCACGCCACTCAGCAAGCGCTGGTGAAAGTGTTTGTCTTCTTCTTGAAGACGAGGTTGACATCAGTCGCGGCGATCTTTTGTCAAGCGTCGTCGATCCGGCCTTGGTTTCAGATCATGTCGAGGTACATCTAGTTTGGTTGGCTGAAGAAGCCATGATTCCTCAGCGCTCCTATCTTCTGAAGATTGGCAGCAAAGAGGTTCGGGCACATATTGATCGTTTGAAGTATCGAATTGATATCAATAGCAATGAGCACGTATCGGCTGTCACTCTTGGTCTTAATGACATTGGCATTTGCAATATTTCCACAGTGACCCCGATTGGTCTTGATCCCTATGACCTGAACCGAAGTACCGGTGCCTTTGTTCTGATTGATCGCATCACGAACCGCACTGTTGGCGCCGGCATGATCCGTCACAGTTTGCGCCGTTCCGAAAATGTGCAATGGCAGGAACTGACGGTAGGTCGCGAACAACGCGAATTAATGAATGAGCAAAAAGGCTTCGTGGTGTGGCTCACAGGATTATCTGGCAGTGGTAAGAGCACGATCGCCAATGCTCTCGAAGTCATGTTGCACCAACGCAAAATTCGAACCTTCGTTCTTGATGGTGACAATGTGCGGCATGGTCTGAATGCCGATTTGGGTTTCACTGAGACCGATCGTGCAGAGAATATCCGACGCGTTGCGGAAGTTGCGAAACTCTTTGTGGATGCCGGCATGGTGACCATCGTTTCTTTCATCTCACCCTTTGAGGCCGAACGTTCACTTGCCAAGGAAATCATCGGGGAGAGTGATTTTTTTGAGGTCTTTGTTGATGCTCCAATGGTCGTTGTTGAAAAACGCGATACCAAGGGTTTATACGCCAAGGCGCGAGCAGGACTATTGCCCAACTTCACTGGCGTGGACTCGCCCTACGAAATTCCGACTAACCCCAATCTGCGCGTCGAATCATCGGTATCAAGCGTCGTTGAATGCATCGATCAAATCGTCGCAGAACTTGTGCGTAACAGTTTTCTTTGATTCTGATAGCCCAGACTTAAATTTGTTGAGCGACTCGGCGGCCTTCAAGGATGGCTTCAAGAATTGTTCGTGGGGCGACGCAATCTCCCGCTTGTAGAGCACCATCAATGGGATCGGTAGGAAGGCGAAAGCCAGCATCCACGACAGCAGCACAAAGAATCTCGTCAACTACGCCAGAGAAACGATCTTGGACGCGAACCACGAATTCTTCTCCTCGCCGTTCAACACCGCGAACCACGCAGCGCCGCTGAATAGTGACACCGTTTTGGGCTAATCGGACATTGGCAGGTGCCAAGTCCCCAGTACGCGCCAATTCATTACCAGCGATGTTGTCAGGCGTGAACAAAATCGCACGTGCACCAAGTTCTTCGGCAAGGGCCACTCCTATAGGACCACCAATGGGATCGAGAATAGCGACGATGCCAATATCGGGTAAGACAACTGACCCGCGTCGAATATCAGCGATATCAAAGACGGTCGAGGGTGAATCAACTTCGTATTCGGGATTGCCGCGTCGACTACCAGTGGTCTGTATCACGACATCGTGTTCGCCGGATTCACTAGGGGAGAACTCGGCACTTAATTGGATAGTCACACCGAGTCGCAAGGTCTCAGATTCAAGCCAATTGACTAAAGAAGTTCCCGGTCCAGCAATGGCACTGAGACCACCCACCTCCGCTTGTTTTTCGATGAGGTGCACTGAGTGTCCGCGCAATGCAGCGACGCGGGCCGCTTCGAGACCTGCAACCCCTGCGCCAACAATCAGGACCTTGCGTGACTGGTGGGCTTTGACATACCAATCTGGATCATGTGATTCGTGACCAGCTGAGGGTTCACCAACACAAGTGACAATCGGATTTCGCGCATCGCGGACTTGGCAGGTCTGATTACAGCGAATGCAGGGACGTATTTGAGCAATGACATCTTGTGAACTTTTCAGTGCTACATCGGGATCGGCGATTTGGGCGCGAGTCATTTCGACGCCGTTACAGATTCCCTCATTGAGAGCCCATTCGGCTTGGGTCACGTCCACGACTGAGCCTTGCAAAAACACGGCAGTGGATGTCGCAGTGGCCGCGCGTACTGAGCGACACAGTTCACTATTGAAAGTGGGAGGTTCGTGAAAATCAGGGCGCGTTTTTTCAACGGAAAAAATTGATCCACGCACGACAACTAAGTAATCAATTCCCAAAGCACACAAGTCAGCGGCGATCTGGGGCGCCATCTCGGGAGTGATTCCTGCCCATGGAGCAAGTTCATCGCACGACAA
>WLTJ01000110.1 GCA_009705435.1 Actinomycetota bacterium
CTGGGTGGAACGTAAACGACCGCGTTCTGGGCCACCGACTCGAGCTGCTCATGAAATTGCTGCTGCCGTGATCAAAAAGAGGGGTGCTCGCCAACCCGGTTTGTACGTGGGAGACCAAGCATTCCCCCTCAAGTAGTTCGGAGACCTACGCTGTCACTGTGAAGCCAGTTGCGTTGCGCTCAAAAGTACCTGGCGTGGCTCATGTGGAGGTTCGCCAACTCAACGGTCGACAGGTCGTGTGGCTCGAGGTGACTGCGGACGCTCACCGTGGAGCGTTGTCTTTTGATGCTTCATCGTTGATTGCTACAGCAGCTCGTACAGCGGTGGATTCTCGGCTTCCACTTGTGGCCGTGATGGCCTCATCAGGGGCTGATCTGCGCGAAGGATTTTCTGCATTGCACGGATGGGGATTAGCCGCTCGCGCGCTAACGAATTGTTCGGGCGTTGTACCGACGATCATCATCGTGGATGGACCAACTGTTTCGGGGCCAGCATTATTTCTCGGTATCGCTGATCACGTGATCATGACTGAGTCTGCGTATGCCTTTGTTTCTGGACCATCAATGGTTGCTGAGTTCACAGGCATAGCTATTGACAACGAAGAACTTGGTGGCCCCTCAACTCATGCGCGCTTCACTGGGGCAGTCACTGCTGTTGCGACTGACCGACAACAGGCAGTCGAAATCGCCGAAAACATTCTTGCCTACATCCCCGATCATCTTGATCAAGAACCACCGCTCTGGGAAACCGACGACGACGTCACTCGCCTCACTCCCGAGGCCGGCGATGCCATCCCCCCATCTTCTACTGGCAGTTACGATGTGCGAACCGTGATTCGCGTCCTCGCTGACGATGGTGAATTCTTAGAGTTGAAACCACATTGGGCAGCAAATTTGGTCACTGGATTCGCAACTTTTGGCGGGCAACCAGTGGGGATAGTTGCAAATCAACCACTCGCGCTCGCGGGAACTCTCGACATTCCAGGGTCACAAAAAGGCGCACGCTTTGTGGCCTTCTGTGATGCCTTCAATATTCCCCTCCTGACGCTCGTCGACACACCCGGCTTTTATCCGGGCAAAGACCTTGAATGGCGCGGCATGATCCGCCACGGAGCACAACTAGTTTTCGCCTACGGACGCGCCACTGTGCCAAGAATTTGTGTGATCTTGCGAAAAAGTTATGGCGGCGCCTACATCGTCATGGATTCCAAAAAGATGGGTAACGATTTATGTTTAGCGTGGCCATGGGCTGAACTCGCCGTGATGGGTGCCGGTCAAGCCGCAGCGATTCTTCAACGTTCCGCCACGGCTGAGGAAAAGGCTGCCTTTGAGACCGACTACAGCGAACGACTGCTGAACCCCTATGTCGCCGCCGAGAGAGGTTATGTGGACGGCGTCATTGAACCAGCACACACACGGGCGGAGATTTGTGCAGCTTTGGTCTCTTTGATTGACAAACGCGAGTCCTTCACGGGCAAAAAGCACGACAACTCGCCGTTATAGGAATCAGCGGTCACAATTTTGTCGAATCGTCCCTGAGACCATGGCTTGAGGCCCGTCGTTGATTATCCTTGTCCGTGGAGGAGCAAGCCTCCACACATTGACCGACTCGAACAACGGGTCCTTTAACTAAGGGGACGATTCTGGTGCCTGAAACCATCACGATCACAGACGACCGCACTGGAAAACAGATCACTGTTCCCATCACCGACGGAGTGTTCCCCGCATCTGCGGTCCGAGAACTCGATCCTTCGTTATACATATACGATCCTGCTTACATGCAGACCGCCGCATGTAAGAGTTCAATCACTTACCTAGACGGCGACAACGGTGTCCTGCGGTATCGCGGCTACCCGATCGAGCAACTCGCAGCCAAGAGCACCTATCTAGAAGTTGCGTACCTGCTTCTCAATGGCGAACTTCCCGACGCTGCACAACTCGCAACGTGGACCTACGAAGTAACGAATCACACCTACATTCACGAGAATATGCGCAAACGTTTCGTTGATGGTTTCCATTACGACGCTCACCCGATGGGCATGTTTGTCAGTTCCTTGGCAGCTCTCGGCACTTTCTATAACGACGCCAAGGACATTGACGATAAAGCAAGTCGCGATAAGCAGATTCTGCGTCTGATTGCCAAGACCCCGACGTTGGCTTCAATGGCTTATAGATTCTCCGCCGGACTGCCCTTCGTCTACCCGGATAACGATCTCTCCTTCCCCGGAAACTTCCTCAACATGATGTGGAAGGTCGGTGAATACAACATCGATCCCCGTCTTGAACGAGCCATGGATGTTCTCTTTATTCTTCACGCCGACCATGAACAGAACTGCGGAACGACCGCCATGCGAATTGTTGGCTCAAGCCACGCTGACCCGTACACCTCGGCTGCTGCTGCCGCATCAGCTCTCTACGGTCCACTCCATGGTGGCGCTAACGAGGCAGTCGTTCGGATGTTGACTGACATTGGTCATATTGACAATGTGCCGGCCTTTATTGAAGAGGTCAAAGGAGGCAAAGGAAGCCGCCTGATGGGATTTGGACACAGGGTATATAAAAACTATGACCCACGAGCCACGATCATCAAGAAAACTGCTTATGACGTCTTTGAGGTCACTGGGAAAAATCCGTTGTTAGACATCGCCCTCAAACTTGAAGAAACTGCTCTCAGCGATCCCTATTTTGTTGATCGTAAGTTGTACCCGAATGTGGACTTCTATTCAGGCCTGATTTACCAGGCGATGGGTTTCCCAGTCTCGATGTTCACTGTTTTGTTTGCCATCCCACGCACAGTTGGTTGGTTGGCTCACTGGCAAGAACTGCTTGGCGACAAAGATCAAAAGATCAGCCGTCCACGTCAGTGGTACACCGGCGTCGAGGCCCGCGACTACACCCCCATGGCTGGTCGCTGAAAATTTCTCCTGCTCGACACGACATTCTCAGGAATCTCGCTAGATACTTTGCATTATGAGTTTTACTACTTCATCACCTTCTGGTCCTGAAGTAGATCCACTCGCTCCACAACAGCACACCTCGCTTCTGTCTTCACCCTCGCGACGCCTTGGTGCGATCGTTGGCTTGTTGTCAGGTGGTCTTGCTGTCACGATCGGAATGTTGGTAGCCGCCCTCGGTGAAGTCGCATCGCCCATTGACGCCGTGGGAAGTTCATTTATTGATCGCACCCCGCGATGGTTGAAAAACTTAGCCATTGATTGGTTTGGGACCAATGACAAGACTGCTCTACGCGTTGGAATCGTGATCGTGCTTGCCACCATCGCCCTCATTGCTGGAGCATTCAGCGTTAAGTCGCCAGCACCGCTTGTCAGCGCAATTGTGATTTTTGCTTTTCTCGGTGCCCTGTCAGCGAGCGAGCGTGAAGGATCAAACGGTGCTTCTATCCTGGCTCCGATCGTGGGAGCCATTATTGGAATCGCCAGTGCCGTACTGCTGCTAGGCACGCTGACGAACCGTTGGCTAGCGGCGAGTATTCCGTCCCCATCGCGAGTTCCTTTGGGTTGGGACCGCCGCCGTTTTGTACGTGCAAGTTCTGCCATCGGGGCGACCGCAGTGACTGTTGGACTCATAGGCCACAACAAGGAACGACAGCGTGTTCGCTCGATCGAATCCCAACGACCTGATTCGTTACCCCCCACTTCTGATTCGTTACCCCCATCCGAAATATCTCAAGACATTTCCTTCATCACTCCTAACAGTGACTTTTACCGAATTGACACTGCTCTCTCATTTCCGAATGTCAATCTTGATACCTGGAAACTGCGGATTCACGGTCTCGTTGAGCAAGAGATAACTCTTTCCTACGCTGATATCGCTGCAATGCCTCAGGTGGAGAAAACCATCACTATCTGTTGTGTCTCCAATGAGATCGGTGGACCGTATATCGGCAATGCCGTTTGGCAAGGGGTTTACCTGAAGGACCTGCTGCTACAAGCCGGCGTGAAACCAGAAGCAGAACAACTCTTCAGTCGCAGTCTCGATGGTTGGACGAGCGGGTTTCCCATTGAACTCGCTCTCGACGGACGCGACGCACTGCTGGCGATCGGCATGAACGGTGAGCCCCTCCCACTTGTTCATGGTTTTCCGGCGCGCCTGATTGTGCCCGGTATCTATGGATATGTTTCCGCAACTAAATGGTTGAGCGAGATTGAAGTCAATAAATGGTCCGACGAATACGGCTATTGGATACCCCGTGGATGGGCGCGCGATGCTCCCATCAAAACTCAATCACGCATTGATCTACCCCGCTCCGGCGCAACGGTGGCGGCGGGGCTAACCCGAGTCGCAGGGGTCGCTTGGGCGCAACATACCGGAATTGAAAAAGTGGAAGTGCGCATTGACTCCGCAGAGTGGAACGAAGCCGTTCTCGGTGACGACATCTCGGATGACACTTGGCGCTTGTGGACATTTGATTGGCAGGCCACGGAAGGCAAGCACACCATTCAGGTTCGCGCCACCGACAAAAGTGGTTACACCCAAACTGAAACTGTTACGAGTGTCGCGCCAGATGGCGCCACAGGTTGGCATACCCGCAAGGTAACTGTCGCTTAGTTATTCGCTCAGGCGGCACAACCGTAAGGCAAGACTTTGATCAAGTGCGCGCCGGCAACCACTGCTGTTCATCTCATCAAGGGCATCAAAATAGTTTTCTCGTAGACGCGGAATCAACACTGCGCGTGCCAACTCTTCACCAAAATCCTCTGCAAGGTGCACGCCGTCTGGACGCTCCTTTTTTCCCTCAGCAGTATTTGGATCACTGAGTGTGTCGGCGTAAGGAATCGTCTTCACCGAAAGCCACGAGGAATCCCAGTGTTCAATGACTTGAGCCCACCTCACTAATGACACTATTTCATCACCAAGAATCCTTGGGTTATCGCGCACCGCCGGTGTTTCAAAAACTAATACTGGTAAACCTTGAGGAGAGACACTCTGTTCAATCTCAAGGAGAAAACTATTGAGATCAAGGATGTATTGTTCGGATCCAGGCTCTATCCACATATCCGAACCTATTTTTTTATAGGCCCACTGATTCGCCACGCCAGCGACGATCACAACTGCGTCAATCGACATTAGGGAATCTCGTACTAGCTGCCCATTGTTTGGACAATAGGCCACATCTTGTTGGGATTCTTCGCGATCACGCACGATTGCCACCTGTAACAGTGGGCACCCCAACACGCCTGCCGAGATCACACCAAGGCTCCCATCCGAGGCTGCCGCTAATGCTGTGGCGATATTTTCTGCAGTTGAATCACCGATTACTAAAATGTTTAGTGGCACAGACCGATCAACCAGTGCCAGCAAGTTGTCTACAACGCTCGTCGGCATTTCATTATTAAGAGGCATAGTTGTCGGAGTGAGTGTTGTCAGCACCTCCGGCGAAGTATCAACTTGAGAAGAATTTGAGGCAAGAACACTTGTTGATAAGACAAGCGCTCCAGCGATCGCGAGCACTAAAAGAGTGAATGACCCTCGCGCTGTTTGCAGTATTTTCCTCTGCCTAATCGGCTGTTCAATGAACCAATAACTCATGACCGCAAGAGCAAGGCTCACAATGACTTGCGTAGCAAAAAGCGCTACTCCGTCTAATCCGAGGCGATCCGAGTTCAACCAGACGATGACCGGCCAATGAATGAGATACAGCCCATAACTAATGTGTCCCACTTGTACCAATGGACGCAGCGAGAGAAAATTGCGTAGTGGCCCATGTTGGATCGCGCCGACGATACATAATGCTGAACATGTCGCGAACAAAGTAAGAGCCCCTGAATACAACCATGGCGAATTGATGGTTGTGAACCTTGCTAGAGCGACAACTCCGAGTAATGGTAGAAGGTAAAAAGCCGCCCACGGTGGAGAGGTTTTCGTTGCCGAACGTTCAAGGGCAGGACCAAGCAAACACGCTAAGGCCGAGCCCAGCAAAAGTTCAGCCGCACGCGTATGAGTTGCGTAATAGATGAGTTCGTGATCAGAAGTGACTGCAGTAGCCACTGTTGAGACTCCAACGGCGGCGAGCATCACTATGCCGATGCCAC
>WLTJ01000111.1 GCA_009705435.1 Actinomycetota bacterium
AAATTTTCTCGAATGTATCCGCCGCTTGAGCCCACGGCGGCTGATCGCGCATTGATACCGACAGTAGAAATTACTGAGGATGGCTGGGCATGTGATGAAAGCACTTTGGTTCCACTAGTCGGCGACTATGGGGATGTCTCTGTCGGTAAAATTCCTAACTGACTTAGATTTTTTCGACCTGCACCATAGTGTCGTAGAACGCCACGCCACCTCCGAAATCGGCTGCCTGGTCGTTGGTTAATGCATTCACAGTCTTCATATCTTTTGTACGTGCTCCCACCCATCCAAAGGGCACTAAGACCAGACCTGAACGAACGCGCCCACCTGATGATTTCACTTGGGCTACCACATCCAGCGACCCACGTTCGTTGAAAACTCTGACTTGATCACCGTCCTGTATACCCCGAGATGTGGCATCCGAAAGATCAAGTTCGCAATACATTTCACCTTCTGCGTCGCAATGGTGGGCAAGATGTGAATACGACGAGTTAAGAAAACGCACATGAGTCTTGGGTGACATCAACGAAAGTGGATACATGTCTTGGGAATTGATCCCACCTCGCATCTCATCACCAACTTCGTAGGTCGGTAGGGCTGGCATCCCAACTGCAGGTAGAGAGTGATTGATCAAGGCCGCCTTTCCAGTGGCGGTAGCAAAACCCCCCTGAGCGTAAGGCAAAAGATCTTCCGGCAATGAGAGACGAACAAAACCGGTAGTACGGAGTTGATCAAGATCAACGTCGTGAAGGGCCGAGGCAATCAGAGATTCGTCATCCTCAAAAAGTTCAGGTTCCAAAAATCCCATTGCGAGGGCCAAGCGACGCCATAGTTCAGTGTTGGGAACGCTTTCCCCCAGGGGCTCAATGGCTTTTTCATTCCATCCTAAATACAGGTGACCCCAAGCTGGTACGACATCAACCTGCTCAATTTGGGTGCAGGCTGGAAAAATCACATCTGCATAACGCGCGGTATCAGTCATGAACTGCTCGGAAACCACGGTGAAAAGATCTTCACGTTCGAGACCTCGACGAATAAGTTCCGCGTTAGGGGCAGTGACTAAAGGATTTCCGTTATATACGAATAATGCTTTCACGGTGGGATCAAGATTCTCATCGTTCAACACTTGACCAATTTCATTCATACTCAACGGGCGCCGTTCTTGACCAGCACTCAGTGAGTCAACGGTGAATACCGAATCATCGACATTCACTGCTGCGTACGAGCCGACACTGCGCGCAAAGCCGCCACCTTTTTCGCGCCACGCACCGACCAGCATGGGCAAACAAGAAAGAGTACGAAAGAACATCGCACCATGTTGGCGATGCTCAGCACCAATCAGAGTGCGAATGAACGAGGGACGAATAGTCCCGTAATCATGAGCTAAGGATTCAATGTCGTCAACGGAAATACCGCATACTTGCGCCGCGCGCAATGGAGTCCACTGGGCGACTTGAACAGATAATTCATCAAATCCATCTGTGTATTTCTCGAGATAATCGTGATCAACAAGATTGTCGCGAATCAAAATATGCATCATGGCCAACATCAACGCAACATCCGTGCCAGGCAGTGGCTGGACAAAGACATCCGCTGATTCGGCTGTCATCGTCCGTAACGGGTCAATGACTACGACCTTGGCCCCACGACTTCGCGCCTTCTCAATGAACGGCCACAAATGGCGATTAGCCAATCTGGTGTTGGTCCCCCACAATAAAATCAGTTGCGAAAATTCGATATCCATCGGATCACTTGACAATGGTGATCCCAGGGTCAATGAAGCACCAACCTTGGCGGTCGCTCCACACAGCGAATCAACTTGACGCGAGGAACCAATTTTGGTGAAGAATCGACGATCCAAACTATTCATCTGAATCAGTCCTTGAGTTCCCGCCGAACCCCAAGGCATCACTGCTTCGCCGCCAAAATCATTGATCACACTATGGACGCGCTCAGCAACGATCCCCAAGGCCTCATCCCAAGTGATTTGACGAAACTCCCCCGAACCCTTAGGCCCGGTGCGCGCCAGTGGATACAAGATTCTTTCGGGGCTATAGACCCGCTCCAAGAAACGATTGACTTTGGGGCATAGTTCACCCTGTGAAAATGGATGCTCAGAATTGCCGCGCAACTTCACTGCGACGCCATTTTCGACTGAGACTTCCCAGCCACACGAGTCGGGGCAATCATGATGACAAGTTCCTAGAACAATGTGAGTTTCAGAAGCCATGTATACAGTCTGCCAGCAAGGGCAATAGGGCGTCTTCAGGTTTATAATAAATGCAGATCAATCAAGGAGAAATAATGCCCAATGAAGCCTTAGACCGTGCCCATATCACTGACCTGCTCTCGCGTTATACATGGGCATTAGTTGATCGCGATTGGCAAGCATGGAAAGGGGTCTTTACCTCTGATGCACATGTTGACTATTCCACCGCTGGTGGTCCAGTTGGCACTCCAAGCGAGGCCGCAGAGACATTCAGCCAGATGTTGAGCATGTTTGATGTGGCGCTCTCAGCTGGCGGCAATATCGCAATCACTTTTGACAACGAAGACACTGCCAAGGTTCGTTCTGTGTACACCATGACAATGCGTATTCCTGGCGATCAGCCCACTTACATGCAGGCCAGTGGTTGGTATCTTGACACCATTGTGCGCACCGCCGAGGGCTGGAGAATCCACAATCGTTTTGAACACCTCGCCTACGTCAAGTAGTCCGCATCATGCCGTTACCTTCAAAACGCAATCCGCAAGAACTCGCTCACACACTTGAGGCTTGGTTCACTAAAGAGTTCGGCCATCCTTGCACCATCAGTGATGTCGGCATCCCCGAAGGCACTGGGATGAGCAGTGAAACGTTATTGTTCACGCTTCATCACGATGGGTTAATTGAACCAGTAGTGACACGTCTCAATCCGGATATGAATGACTGGCCGGTTTTTACGGTCTACGACCTAGCCGCTCAGGCTGGCGCAATGCGCTTGGTCGGTCAACACAGCGATCTTCCCGTTCCAAATATTCGCTTTCTTGAAAACGATGCATCAATTCTTGGCTCACCATTTTTGGTCATGGATCGTGCTTCTGGTCGCGCCTTACCTGATATGCCGCCATATGTTTTCGGTGGCAGTTACATGGATTCCATGAACACGGATGAACGTCGCGAACTTGGTCGTCAGGTGGCTCGAGTTCAGGCCCGGATTCACGCCATTGATTTAGAAAAAGCAGCATCCGCTGGTAGTGACCTCTCATTCCTGCCTTCTCTCCAAGGTGATGCCATTGACCGTCTACTCGCCGAACAGCGCGCCTACTACGACTGGGCCCGCGGTGATTTGCGTTTACCAGTGATTGAACGCGCCTTAGTCTGGCTAGCGGATCACAAGCCGCAGAACCCTGGGCCCACGGTCATCAACTGGGGAGACGCTCGTCCTGGAAACATTTTGTTTGATGGGCTCACACCGACGGCGGTCCTGGATTGGGAAATGGTCAACGCTGGCCCGGCAGGAGTTGACGTTGGTTGGATGATATTCATGCACCAATTCTTTCAGTCATTAGCCGACGTTTTTGAAATGCCAGGATTCCCCGAATTCTGCCAGCCTGACGACATCATTGAGGCTTATGAGAGTGCAGGCGGGCAACATATTGAGGATCTTCAGTGGTACATCGTCTACGCAAGTTTGCGCTTTGCCGCAGTCGCTATTCGAACTTCGCTTCGCGGCGTCGCCTACGCCGAGCGCGAAATGCCAGATGATCCCGAAGATCTGATTATGCACAAGGCCATGCTCTACGCCCACATCAGTTAAGACTTGAGTAACTCTGGGCGCATTGTGGCGATCTGTCGACGTATACCCTCACGCCAATCAATGGTTGTGCTGAAGCCAAGATCACGGAGTTTGCTGACATCGGGAACGATGGAAGCAATGGTCGCCGTGGTCGGTGCAAATGTTGGAGTCAAACCAGTGAGTCGCCCCATCTCCTCGCACCAATCTTCAATTGACACAACCTGATCGCCGCCCCAGTTGACGATCTCTGCTGGCGTGGCAGCTAGTGACAACAGATACGGAATGCTTCGAGCAATATCAACAGCGTGAATCGGCGTGTAATCAGTGGGTTGATCCACATGCACTGGAATCGCAATGTTGCGCTCCATCATCATCAAATGAAATGACATCCAGCCGTAGGTATCGCCGTAGGGCACATTCAAACGCGCAATCACTGTCGGAACGCCTAAACGTTTTGCGGTGTGCTGCACCAAAACCTCACCAGCGATCTTGGAGATGCTGTATGTCGGCATACCTGGCATTGGGCGATGACTATCACCCAACAGGTCAGTCTCTCGACGAGGTACACCGTGCTTGGGCTCATACACCGCAGTTGACGAACAATGGAAAAAAGTTAAGTTGTCGCTACGTTGCGCAGCCGTTTCCATTAAGTCCGCGCTGCCATGAGCATTTGCAGCGAAAGCTTCAGCAAAGTTGTTGCTCTTGGCCACCGCAAAATGCAATACCAAATCGAGATCTGCCGGGACTTCATCAAGTCGACCATTCTCGAGATCAATACTCACCGTTTGGACACCTTTGTCATGCCATGGCTGACGCTGCGCAGGATCATTAAAGCGTGCCGCCCCATACACCGTGTTACCGGCACTAGCGAGTGATTCAGCCAATGGTCCAGCGACCCAACCTGTCACACCAGTGACCAAAATCTTGCGCCCTGTGATTGCTGCGATACTCATTTCACTACCACAACTGATCGGTATAGGTGTCTGTGCCAAACACGGTGTTCTTAAATGGGCTTGTCCACAAATGAGTAGCTAACCCACTGGCATTTAAGTCAGCGCCAAAACGTGCATAACCTTCGCTCCACTGCGCTGCAGGATCGTGATCAAGAAAATGAATCTGCATAAAACGCTGCTCAGCCTTAGGTACTCGGGGTACATCTGGTGGGGCATCATCTAACAGCGGCAACAAGGTGGAGTAGTTGAAAACATCTGGACCCCATGAAGACTCAAAGGCTTTAGGCGCCCAACGATTTTTCATCCACTCGCCCATTTGCTCGTGCGTCACGCCATCTTTCAATTCGCCAACATTGACCACGATGCCGGGATAACCGCGATCAAGGGCGAGTTCAATATTCGTCGTCGTATCAGTGCGTGTCATTGACCACGCGTTGTTATACAACTGGGTGTGAATATGGGTTCGCTCACCGAACATTCGCCCCGTGGCGTGAAGATTCTTGACCGTGTCGACGCTCCAACGATTCCAATCGTCGTGGTGACCCTTGAGAACCCAATAGATGGCCAGATAGGAACCGGACATTGGATCTGGAGTCATCGGCGAATCAATGGGATACCGCAAAGCCTTGAGATCTTTCGTTGAGACAAATCGATCACCAGCAAATGAGTACGCCCCCACCAAGACGCCGCCATAAAAATGATCCCGCTCGTACCAACGGTTGTATTCGACTTCATGACCTTTGGTGGGCTCCACCATGGTGAACAACAATGTTCCAAGTTCAATCGGGTATTTCTTCATAACTCCCCCTTTGGCGCAACTGATAGCGATGAGATCCCAACTCTAGATGTTTCTGACGCAGAGTCAGAAACCCAAGCCATAGGAAGGGAATTACTCCCCTATGACAACAACAGGTTCCTCGGTGAGCACCCAGTGAATCTTTGAAGTATCTAAAAACTTTTCCGTATCAGCCATCACCAAAGGAAAATCTGGCTCAGACATATGAGCGTTGAATTGCTCAGCAGAGTCAAAGATCTGGATCGTTACGCCGTCGAAATCGGGTTCGTGGCGGCTACCTGCGGGAGGCCACACAGCCGCGTGCTGCTCATAACGACGGACATACTTTGCCGCTGAACAATTACGAATGAGCGGTCCGTGAATATCAAACCAGTAATCAAGAAATTCCTGATGAGTTGTGCCTGGCTTGCGCTTAAGCATTGAGACGAGTCGAATCATGGTGATGCCTTTCAGTTCACTAAATTTCTATTACAAACCTAAGAAAGATCCACCATCGCA
>WLTJ01000112.1 GCA_009705435.1 Actinomycetota bacterium
ACGCACTATGACCTCACTCCCGAAGAATTGGCCAAGTTTCATCATCATCACGTTCACGATCTCGGTGTCGGCATCGTCGGTGGATGCTGCGGAACCACGCCTGCTCACCTCAAAGCTGTCGTTGATGCCGTGAGCGGACTGGCGGCCCCCAAGCGAACACCAATCAATGAACCCAGTGTCTCCTCGATCTATTCATCAGTGCCAATCATCCAAGACAATTCGTTTTTGATTATCGGCGAGCGCACCAATACCAACGGCTCACGGGCTTTTCGTGATGCGATGATTGCTGGTGATTGGGATAGTTGCTCCAAAATCGCCACCGAACAAATTCGCGAAGGAGCCCACGTTCTTGATGTGTGCGTTGACTATGTGGCTCGCGATGGCGCGGTTGATATGGACGAGATTGCTAGTCGCTTTGCCACTCAAGCCAGCGTGCCTTTAGTCCTCGACTCCACTGAACCCGAAGTCATGGAAGCTGGTTTGATGCACATCGGCGGGCGGGCGATTCTCAACTCAGCCAACCTGGAAGATGGACAGGGACCCGGTAGCCGACTTGATCGCGTCTTTTCATTAGCACGCGAATACGGCAGTGCAGTGATCTGCTTACTCATTGACGAAAAAGGTCAAGCCCGTGATGTGGAGTGGAAACTAGAAATCGCCCATCGTCTGCACCGCATCGCCGTGGATCACTACGGCTTGAAGGCCAGCGATCTGATCTTTGATGCTTTGACGTTCCCACTCTCCACGGGTGACGACGCGCTTCGACTCGACGCCAAATACACCATTGATGCGATCGCCCGTATCAAAGCCGAAATCCCTGGTTGCTTCACAACTCTTGGTGTCTCCAATGTCAGTTTCGGGCTGAAACCTTCATCACGCCACGCCTTGAACAGCGTCTTTCTCAATGAGTGTGTTCGCGCTGGCTTAGATTCGGCCATTGTCCATGCTGGAAAGATCATGCCACTCGCGCGTATGCCCGAAGAGCACAAACAAGTCTGCTTGGACCTCATCTACGATCGACGCACTGCGGACTATGACCCGCTCAAAAAATTGCTTGAAATATTCGCTGACGTCAATGATGTGGCCGCAGTACGCGAGGACCGCAGTGACTGGACTGTCGAACAACTGCTCAAACAACGCATCATTGACGGTGATCGTGAAGGTCTTACTGCTGATCTCGATATCGCAATGGCTCAAGGTTTGGCACCATTGACCATTGTCAACGACATTCTTCTTGATGGCATGAAGGTAGTCGGCGAACTTTTTGGATCTGGACAAATGCAATTGCCTTTCGTCCTGCAATCGGCCGAGACCATGAAAACAGCAGTCTCCTATCTCGAACCGTATATGGAAAAGACGGGTGCCAGTTCTGCGAAAGGTATTTTGGTTTTGGCGACCGTCAAAGGCGATGTGCACGACATTGGCAAAAACCTTGTAGATATCATCTGCACCAATAACGGCTACGAAGTTCATAACCTCGGAATCAAGATTCCAATATCTGAAATGTTGCAGAAGGTCAAAGAGGTCAAGGCCGATGCTCTCGGAATGAGTGGATTACTCGTGAAAAGCACCCTGATCATGCGCGACAACTTGATTCAACTGAATGAATCAAAAATGTCAGAGGTGCCCGTGATTCTCGGTGGCGCTGCGTTGACACGTTCTTTTGTGGAAAAGGATTTGCGTGACATTTATGAAGGTCGCGTCTTCTATGGTCGTGATGCCTTTGAAGGTTTGCACACTCTTGACAAATTGATGGCCATGAAGAAATCCGGTATCGATGATCCCCTTCTTGGCCGCGTGCCAACCGGGCGAGTATTGCCGGCTCGTAGTGGGACAACCGAAAAGGTTGTCGTTGACCTTCCTCTGCGTTCTCCTGATATCGCTAGTGATAATGAAGTCTTCACGCCACCATTTCTCGGCTCAAAAATTGTCAAGGGCATCGGACTTGATGAAATTGCTCAGTACGTCAATGAGACTGCCCTGTATCGCAATCAATGGCAGTTCCGTCCAGAAATTGGTGAGACCGACGAGGACTTCAAGTCACGACTGCGCGCTACCTTTCGTCAAGAACTAGCTTCCGCCAAAGCCGCTGGTTTCCTGATTCCACAAGTTGTCTACGGCTATTACTGCGTCAATGCTCAAGGTGATGACCTCATCGTGTGGAGCGATGAGAGTCGTACCAGCGAATTAGCCCGCTTCACTTACCCACGACAAAGCACCGCTCCGTTTATGTGCATCGCTGACTTTTTCCGCACAGTTGAACACGGCCTTGATTATGCGGCTTTCCATATCGTCACCATGGGCGAAGCAGTCAGTGTTGAAGCCGCCCGCCTATTCGCCGCCAACGAGTATCAGCAATACATGATTATTCATGGTCTTGGAGTCGAGATGGCTGAGGCTTTGGCCGAACTGTGGCATAAGCGAATACGCCAAGAATGGGGCTTCGTCAGCGAGGATGGACCGTCCATCGGTGGCTTGTTCCGCCAGCAATATCGCGGCGGTCGTTATTCATGGGGTTACCCCGCATGTCCTGACCTAGAAGATAACGCGACAGTTGGTCGCTTACTTGAGGCTGGGCGTCTCGGCATTGAAGTGAGCGAAGAAACTGGCTGGCAATATCAACCAGAACAAACAACTTCGGCGATCATTTGCCACCATCCGCAATCAAAATATTTTGTCGCCCGCTAACACTTGAGACGACCTCGCCGCAGTCGTTACCAACACCTCGCCACGGGTGATCTGACACTTCATGGAGTCACACGCGCAGTTACTTTTGAGGTCACGACGGAATATGCCAGCAATGTCATCGGAGTTCTTGGTTCGATTGATATCGCCTTTGCGGATTACGGCATTGCTAATCCGTCCAATGCATTTGTCAGTACAGGCGACACTGGACTTCTCGAGTTCGTGCTGGCCTTCGAGCGTTAAGCCAACCTTCAGCGCTGTGGTTGACTTCGGTCCCAAGCATCGGAGAGGGCGGCGTAACGCCCCTTGAGTTCAACGAGTTCAGCGTGGGTGCCCAGTTCGACGAGTTCTCCGTGATCGATGACCCCGATGCGATCAGCCCGGCGAATCGTTGAGAGACGGTGCGCAACCACAATAACGGTCCGTCCAATCATCAAACTTTCAAGAGCATGCTCGACGACAGCCTCAGTGCCTGGATCAAGATTTGATGTGGCCTCATCAAGAACAAGAACCGCTGGGTTCACAAGGGCAGCGCGCGCCAAAGCGATCAGTTGCCGTTCGCCCGCCGATAATCGAGATCCTCGCTCACGAACATCGGTGTCAAGTCCCTCCGGGAATTCCGTAAAGCGTTCCAATGCACCGATGGAGACCAAGGCCTCCTCAACCTCGCTGTCACTGGCTGTTGATCGTGCAATACGGATGTTTTCGCGAATTGATCCAGAGAAACAAAAACCTTCTTGAGGAACTACGACGATCCGCCGTCGAAGATCCGAATTAGATGCTTGGCGTAAATCAACACCACCGTACGACACCGTTCCTCTGTGACCATTTGACTCACTCGGGTCATACAACCGAGCCATCAATTTAGCCAACGTAGATTTACCCGCGCCTGTCGGACCCACCAGTGCCAAGCGCTCACCATCGGCCACAGAAATAGTGACATCTTTCAACACTGAGCGATCATTTCCGGCATATGCGAAGGTCACATGATCAACCACCAGTGCTCCGCGCGTTGACAATTCTGTGGGGTGTGCCACTTCATCGACATCGGGCACAGCGTCAATAATCACAAACAACTTGTGAAGAGCAGCCGTTGACGATTGCACCGTGTTGTATAACTGGCTCAACTGTTGGACGGGATCGAAGAGGTTGGCTAGAAGCAGCACGAAGGCTGTGACTGTTCCAATCGTTGCTGTACCTTGATGAACCAAATATCCACCGAAGCCGATGATCGCCCCCGTGGCAGCGATTCCAGCGAATTCAACAAGCCCGAAATACCAAGTACTAATTTTTACGCTGTACATGTGCGAGTCAAAAAGCGCACGATTGGATAGGCGAAAACGCTTGGAACGATTCGCTTGCTGCCCGTAGGCCTGAATCACACGCACACCCGTGATTCCTTCTTGCAACGTTGACAAGTTGTTGCCCACATTTTCGCGCACGTCGAGATAGGCATTATTGGAAATTCGTTGAAACTTGATAGACGCCACGATCAATACCGGTAAGACAACCATCGCCACAATCAGTAACTGCCAGGAAAGGACCGCTAACAAAACTGTGGCCAGAATCAAGAGCAAGAAAGCTGAAACAAACTGAAGTAGCCCAAATTGAACGAGTTCACTCATTGACTCAATGTCGGCAGTCATTCGTGAAACTAAAACGCCAGCTTTTTCGCGATCAAAAAAAGCCATGGATTGCTTCTGGAGTTTGCCGAACACCGTGATCCGCAGTTCGCGCAGGAAACCCTCACCAGCACGGTTGATAGCAATAAATTGCAAGCGCGCTGTGATGTACCCAACGATCACGACAAGCACATAAAGCGCCACCGTGCGATTCAGCGCCGACCCATTCTTGGTACGGATCCCATGGTCAATGCCGTAGCGAACCAAAGTCGGACCTGCCAATGTCACCAATGTACCCACGAGAACAAAGCCCAGTGCGGACAGAAATAAACGCCGTTGAGCACGAGCCATCACAAATGCCCGTCGAAGAACCTTCAGCGTTTGGACGCGGTCCAATCGATCCGCTTCACTGACCGCAGACATCCCCCACATCAGATATCCACCTCAGTATCGCTGTCGCTTTCTTGCCAACCAGCAAGAACATTCTGATACCGCTCGTCGTTCAAAAGTAATTCTTCGTGAGTTCCGACAGCGACGACGCGACCTCCATCAAGCAAAACCACGGAATCGGCCAAGGCAATAGTCCCAGCGCGATGGGCGATCACAATTGTCGTTCGGCCCTTCATCACAGTGGCCATGGCTTGGCGAATTTCGTGCTCCTTTGAAGGATCCACGGCCGAGGTTGCATCATCAAGCACCAAAATACGTGGGTCCGAAACTATGGCGCGGGCAATGGCAATTCGCTGCCGTTGACCACCAGATAAGGAGTATCCGCGCTCACCGAGAATGGTGGCGTATCCGTGAGGTAATTCGAGAATGAAATCGTGCGCCCCGGCCAATTTGGCGGCGCGTTCAACAACTTCTGGGCTGGCATCAGGTTGAGCAAAAGCTATGTTGTCAAAAACTGAATCGTGAAACAAAAATGTCTCCTCAAAGACAATCCCCACCGCAGTCCGTAGATCATTGAGGGACAATGAGCGGATGTCAACTCCGTCAATTTTGATTGAACCTCGTTGGACATCGTGGAAACGTGTGAGCAAACGCACGATCGTGGATTTTCCTGAACCCGTGGCACCCACCAAGGCCACCGCGCTACCTGGAGCGACACTTAAATTGAAGCCATCAATAATGGGTGCGTTATCTCCGTAACTGAAGATCACATCATCAAATTGCAATTGACCGACGGATTGCGTCTGCGATCCACTAGGAAGTTCGAGTGCAACAACCGGATCAGTAATCAAACTTGGAGTATTCAACACCTCATTGACCCGCATGAGAGCGACTGAGGCTCGCTGGCCGAGTGCCACTGTCATTGCCAAGTTACGTAACGGCCAGATCAGCATGGTGATGTAGGCATTAAATTTCACTAAATCACCCACGGACATCTGGCCGTTAATCACCCGATGGCCACCGATACCAAGAACCGCAATCAGTCCAAGCGAAGGCAAAAGATCTAAGGCTGGCAAGAAACGACTACGAATCTTGGCGGCGATCAAGGAAACGTTCCAGATGTCGTCAGCTTCTTGAAGCAGTTTGTTTGCTTGAACCTTTTCAGCGCCGAACCCTTTAATCACGCGCACTCCAGCGACGCTTTCTTCAACGACGGTCGCCAATTGCGCTTGCTCTTGTTGCACTTCTAACACGACAGGATGGATATTGCGCGAAAAACGACTGGCAAGAATAGTGACAACTG
>WLTJ01000113.1 GCA_009705435.1 Actinomycetota bacterium
ATTGCTTCAAGCAAAAATTGAATGGCAATAATCTGACGCGTATGACCTAAGGCCCGGCGGATACCAATTTCCGCCGAACGTTGAATGACGGAAATTGACATCACGTTGGCGATTCCAAGACCACCTACGATGATCGCCAAAAGACCCATTGAGATGACGATGAGTTGTAATTGGCGGTCACTTTGGGCAGCAAGTTCAAGGGCCTCACTTTTGATTTCAGTAGTGATTTCTTGAGGACCCCCAAGGTTGACTGCGAGACGCAAAGCATCAGCAGATTCCTTCTCGGTCCCTTCCACACAGCGCACATACATTTTGTTTGGCTCTGCATCATCATCTAGAAAATCAATCTCCGCGCTGTGAAATGAAATAAAGACAGCGTTATCGAAACCTGGCTCCAATTCAACAGAGTCCAAAATGCCAACGACTGCATATGGGATACCCCGAAGTTCAATTGTTCGTATTTCACCTGGGAGAAACTTAAACTCTTGCGCAAGCCCGACGCCGATGACGGCTGAGCGAGCACCCTTCTGAGCGTCAAAGTCACTGATCCAGCGACCACTCACTAAGTCGACCTCAAGGACATCAGGGAGATTTAGATCTGTGCCCAAAACAGGGATGGGAACAGTCTCAAAAACATCAGAGGCTTCTTCATATGGTGAGACAACGATATTTGCTAACTCAACAACTGCACTCACCTTTTCCACAGTGGTCACAGTCAGTGCTCGTTCAACGGCATCTTGAGGAAGGGTTGGGTCTTGACCACCAAAAGAACTCGATGCTGCTGCCTCAATGAGGTTGGTGCCTAACTTATTCACCTTTGCCTTGAGATCGCCCTTTGCGGAATCCGTCAGTCCAACAGAGGCAATGATCGCCGCCACACCAATCATCGGACCGAGCAACAAAAGTAATGTGCGAACTTTCCGTGCGAACAAACCGTTAAAGGCGACTCGAAGCAAATCCTTGAAAGTGCTCATCGCCGTAAAATCTCGTCTGTGACAATGCCACCGTCAAGCATGGAAATCTTGCGTGCAGCAGAGTTGGCAATACTGGCGTCATGGGTGACGATCACAACTGCTCGTGAAGTGGCCTGCAAACTTGAGAGAATCTCCATAACATTTGCAGCATTTTTAGAATCAAGAGCTCCTGTTGGCTCATCGGCGAGGAGAATTTTTGGTTCAGTAACAAGCGCCCGTGCTAGAGCAACACGTTGTTGCTCGCCTCCAGAGAGCTGCACCGGACGATGATCGGCGCGCTTTCCGAGTCCGACCCGCTCGAGACTTGCCATTGCCCGTTCCTTACGTTCAGCGGGTTTCAAAGAGCGATATAAAAGGGCAGTTTCAACATTGCCGAGGGCATCCAAATGGGGAATGAGATGGAATTGTTGAAAGACAAAGCCAATACTCTGACCACGCACTCGTGTGCGCGCTGCGTCTGCTAGGCGTGTCACTTCTTCACCCCCCACGGTGATCGTCCCCTCTGTTGGGACATCCAAACATCCGAGCAGGCCGAGCATGGTTGATTTGCCCGAACCTGAAGGTCCAACGATTGACAAAAAATCTCCTGCGCGAATAACCATCGAAACATCACGTAGGGCCCATACCGCTGCCTCCCCTGTGCCATAAACACGCGACACATGACTGAGTTCCATGAGTACCGAAGCATCAGTAACATTTGACATAACAGGAATCAGGGAGCCTCGGCCGCTGAGCCGGAAACGATATCGACGATGATCAATTCGTCGCCCAGTAGTCCCTCTTTGATCTCGACCCACTCACCGTCAATCAGACCGATCGTCACATTCAAACGCGTGATTGTGCCCTGATCATTGACGACCCGAACTTGATCGCCATCCGCCGAACGCAATACCGAAGCAACAGGTACGGCTAAAACCTGCAATGCTTCTGCAAGGGTGACATCGATTGAAACCGTAGCTCCATCAACAGCGTCAAAGGCGCCTGTGACTGAAACGGTCCCTTCGTACTGCTCTTCGCCACCTGGGCCAACTGTTGCGCTGTCACCTAACTCAGTGATCACGCCAGGCAGAATCTGTCCCCCAACTTTTAGGTCAACAGAGACACCCTGACCGACGACAAGTTCCGCTCGGTCAGTCGGGCTGACCTTCATTGTGATTGTAAATTCAGGCTCCGTGAGGCTGAGCACAACATTGCCTTGGAGTACAAACTCGCCTTCGTCAACTTCAACCTTGCCAATACGCGCGGGCCATTGAGCGACCAACATATCTGAAGGTAAAAACACTACGTCGTCATTAATAGTGTCAATAAGAACTGTGACGCTTGAGGAGCCCGCCTTCATGATTACTGTCCCACTCAAAACTCGAAAGTCCTGACCATTCGTGGCTGTGCCTGACACCTGATAGTTAACTGATGTGTCTTCTGTGACTGGCGCATCAGAAACA
This sequence comes from Actinomycetota bacterium, assembly GCA_009705435.1. Lineage (GTDB taxonomy): Bacteria > Actinomycetota > Acidimicrobiia > Acidimicrobiales > Ilumatobacteraceae > Casp-actino8. The sequence continues at coordinate 2,417 of WLTJ01000113.1, forward strand.
ATTCGGAATGAACCGCTACGACCTTCGGCGATTGCTGAGCCTCCAATCAATGTCAGTTCAGGTAAATCGCCACTTTGAATAACGACCGTGGATTTGACGTTAGATCCAAGGTAATAGCGCTTGTTTTTTCCTACAGGGGGAACATCCCCAGTGATTGTGAAAATTAAATCCTCGTCAAGTTCGACGGCATCATCTCTTCGTATTTGGATATCGATATCAACGCTTTCATTGCCAGCATTAATTGTGTAGACATCGCTATCTGGAGTGAGGTAATCGATATCGCTTTCGGCGTTTCCAGACAGCGTGACGTTAAATCTGATGTCTCGATTGGACTTAACTGAAGTTCGAACCGTGAATGTCACAGAGGAACCCTCGTCAATGGCTTCACCACTGGCCTTCACCGTCAATAGTGGTTTCAAATCTGAACCATTGGCGGCGATAACTACGCGTACCGACTTAACCGCGCCTGACAGGTAACTCGTGTCATCGCCGAACTGTTGTGCGATAGCAAACGTAATGTCTTCTTCGTCTTCGATCACCGAATCGACAAAAACAACCGATGTAACCGAAACTGTGAGTTCGCCAGCCGGCAAGACGATATTCGTCAAAATCTCTTCGTAGTCATCGTCATTGGCGATGTCATCGCCGCCTGCTGCCGAACCACCGATAGTTAGCGCCACAGTGAGGTCTGTCAAAAGGGAGATATCAGAGGTAACTGTGAACGTCACTGGATCGCCCTCAATAACGGAATTCGAGCTCGCTGAGACAGTTAATGTCGGCTTTGTAGCAGGAGCTCCACGGAAAGTGGATCCAGTTCCAGAGGGCACTGAAGGCGTCACAACGAAGGCAGCGGTATTGGCACGTCCAACTGAGTACGCAGCACTATTCGAAGACAACGAAACAGTGACAGTTTCATCACTCTCATTGGCCGATCCGCTATACCCGCGATCAAATTGCCACCGAGCTAATGCCGACCTCGTTTGTTCAGTGAACAACGAATCAACACTGCTAATTGAATATCCGTTGTCATTGAGAATTGTTTCCAGCTGCTTGACATCAGGTCCAACGCTTCCGACGCTGAGTTCTCTGTAGAAGGAGAAATCGCCGGCCACAGCTACTGCCGTTCGTCCGTCAAGAGCAAAAACACCATCGCCAGCTTCGACGGTGTCGCCATCTTCAACACTGATTTGACTGACTTTACCGTCGACCGCAGAGTTGATCTTTTTCGTTTCATCGCGCCGCACTTCGCCAGACACGGTCAATACATCGGAAAGATCGCGACGTTCAACAGCTCGTGGGGTGATGAGAATGTTATTGGAGGATCCACCCTCCCCGGAACCATTGAACACGAGTAGCGCCGCACCAATAAGTGCGACCAATCCCCCGGCAAGAATTATTCTCTTAGTTGTGAACATTTATGCTCCGTCCTCTATGGCGTCGTTGATTCCTGTCTCAGTGAGGCACTGATTCAGATCCCGATCGTTTAAGTCACCGTCGGCACTTTGAAATTGTGAAGGAGTGATCAAACCTGAAGCATCAATTGTGGTTTCGATCTTCCAACCTTTTTTCTTTAGGCAGTCCGCAATAACGACAAAACCCTCATTTTTCGCCTTGATTTCCTCGGGAGTCAGATTCGCCCGACTGGTGGAGACCTCCTCGAGGACATTCACGATGTCGCTACGAGCGGCGCATTTTTGAACCACTTCCAAATAGGCCGGATCTTGGTACGCAGGGTTATTGGGGTCCTGAAGATCGCCACGTATTCCTTCACCGGCATCCTCGAGGCAGCCAGAAAAACTCTTAAATGCGTCAAAGAGTTTCAGTTCTGCGGGTCGTTTATCTTCGTTGAGGGGAATCGTGTCAGCAGTCTCACCATCGGGAACTGAGCTATCTGTTTCAACCTGAGCATCATCTTTGATCAAGGCCGGCACCAAAGTTGAACGCATTGCCGTGACCTCTTCTGGGCTCATCACTTGGATGGCGTCAACGTCTCGAATGATTGAAACAGCACTGCCGCCTGGGGCGCATGCAGACCCAGCAAACAACATCGCCGAAGCGAGTAAAAGCCATCGTGTTCGCCCCTTGAAAATCCCCACTAGAAAACTTTAGTTGACCCGCACGATTCAAACCTCATCGTTGTCGATGTTTGTGTCGCTCATTATCTGATGCGGGTATCCCGGATCGCTGGGCCAATTTGGCTGCAGAAGGTGCCACTGTGACGGTGCTTTGCGAATCAAAGCTTCGAGTTCATGAGCCAGGTTCTGAGTAATTCGCGAAACGTCAGGTCGTAAACGGCCTTGGCGTTCACAGTCCATGGGGGCACCGATAATCCCGTGGTGACCCAGGTTCCGATCAGTGAAAAAAGCCGCTGTTGGCAGGAGTGCGGCACCCGTTCGTAATGCCAGAGTTGCTGGCCCAGCGGGAAGTGTTGTCGTTTCCCCGAAGAACTTTACCGGGATACCACCACCCGTCAGATCTCGATCACTTAACAAGCAAACAACTTCATTATTTCTAAGGGCACGGAGCACTTCTGTACCGGCGCTGGGTCCAAGTGGGATCACTGTCATGCCGAACTTTCTCCGTAAATCAGCAAACCATTCAAAGAGAGCGGGTGGTTGAATCGCCTCAACAACCACGGTCATTTTAACCCCTGTGTCCACAGCCCAACGGCCCATCCATTCCCATCCACCTAAATGTGGCAACGCAAATATTGCACCGTTGCCCCGCTCAAGGGCTGGGAGTAAATTCTCGGTGTAACCATCAATCGTCGTTGTGGCTGCGACTTTGTCGGCTGTGCGTGACGGCAAACGAAAACTCTCAAGATAGTAATGAGCGTAACTTTGAAAGACCTCTCTCGCCATTTTCCGAATCTCCGCCTGGTTGGCCTGTGGATTTACGCGGCGCATATGACGCTCAACCATCATCCGCTTATCGCTTGAGGACCAAAAGGCAGGCAAACTAATCGCCGAACTGACGACCCCCGTGGCCGCATTTGGTACGACTCGTGACAACAACGATCCGAATTTATAAGCGCCAACGATGAGCGAATTATTGAGAGATTGCTGAACCTGCGACACCACTTTGATGGCCGATTATTGATACTTGCGAGTGGCTGAGATTCGTGATGCCCGGCTTGATTCACTGTTGCGCCGATGTTGACGACGCGTGCGCCGTTGTTCAATCTTGGCAGCGGTGATCGGTGCCACTTCGGCTTGCTTCCATACCTTTATAAATCGTTGAATAGCGGTCAGAGTTGTCAGCACGAGCATGATCCACAAGATCGGGATGAGTAAGGCCGAAAACAAAAGACCAAGGCAGAGAAAAATGATTCTCTCCGCGCGTTCCATCAGACCACCTTTGGCCGACAGGCCTAACGCTTCAGCTTTAGCCCTCTCGTAGGAGATCACCGAACTCATACCGGAAATCGCTAAAGGCAAGATTGCTAAATGAGCACTTTG
>WLTJ01000114.1 GCA_009705435.1 Actinomycetota bacterium
GGCGGGACGACTCCCAAAACTCGGCGTGCAGACGGGCCACGGTCTTGAGCGCATTCATGGCATCTTTCGCATTGACTCCTACTGACTGATCGCCAACGCGCAGATGTCCGAGATCTTGCAGCAGCAACACATAGTTGTCGGTGTCGTACTCGGCGGAGACTGAATATGCCTGGGGCACGACGCTGAGTTGGGGAGCGATCTCCACATAGAAACGTGCCTCGCGCTCAAAGACTCGAGCGGGTCCGAGCATGCCGCGAATCATGGGATCTTGGGTCGGAATCTTGCAGATAATTAACGCAGGTCCGTCTCCACCTGAGTAAGTCGCGGCAAGGCGTCCGACCTCACCCATAAAGCCGATGCCAGCGCCCATATTTTGTGCTTCAACAGTTGCCACTGACGTTGCCGCTGTTATCGCTCCACTGCTCCGCAGCGTGGTGGTCAGCCACTCTGCTGTGACTGACGCGGTAGTAGTTGGCAATGTAGTCATGGGTTTTCTCCTAATCGGGGTGATGCTGTAAATCGGTTGGGTGTAAATGCTGGCTGGATGATTTCTTTGGTATCCCAATCATGGGTTAATGCTCGGTGTGCGATGCGCCAGTCACCTGCACGACATTCAAAGCGGTCAAAATATCGACCGCCAAACTTTTCTAAAAACTCGCCGTCGGCACCGCGCACTCGGTGCCACGCTAAGACTTGTGTCTCAACATTGGCAATAGTCGGTGAGACAAAATCAATTGTTGGGACTCCACAAAAATGCGTGGTTGAGATTGCATACGTCCGTAGTTTCTTCGTGACAATCGTGGCGAACTCACTCCCCAAACCGACGAAACTGCCGTGGTCATCGGTGCCGTCCGAGTGATAAACGGAGGTCACTAGATCGGCATCGCAACGGTCAATCCCATGGCAGTAGTCCATGATGCATCGTTGAATGGCGCGGGTCGCCAGATTTGCTTCGGCGGCCGAGAGTGGGCCATTGATATCGTCAGAAGTGGTCACACCTTGAGATTACAGAGTTCGCCGACTTAATTGACCGTCGGGTAAGTTTTCACGGGGTAGGGCAACTAAGGTCGCCTATGAAGGTTTGCTGAATGAAGTTCGGCTCGTAATAGGGGAGAAGCACATGGCTCAAGTACCAGTCACTGAAGGGGTCTTTACATGGCCTTCGCAGACGCCCCAATTGATCGGTAGTCGCTGCGTGGAGTGCGGGAACCACATGTTCCCCGTGCAGTCTGGATGCCCAAAGTGCAGTTCAGATTCAACGGAAGAGGTTCTGCTGGGTCGTCGGGGAACTCTCTGGACATGGACAGTGCAGGGTTATCCGCCAAAGTCTCCTCCGTACGCTGGCAATGTTGACCCCAAGACTTTTCAAGCCTTCGGCGTTGGCTATATCGAGTTGCCCGGTCAGATTAAAATTGAGGCGCGTTTGACCGAATCTGATCCCGCAAAACTGAAGATCGGTATGGAGATGGAGATGGTTCTCGTTCCTCTCAATACTGATGAAGCAGGTAATGAAGTCGTCACTTTTGCATTCGCTCCAGTGGCCTGAAATTTCTCATCATTTTGAAATCACTACCGAAATAAATAGGAGAATCCCATGAGTATTGAAGTGGCAATTGTAGGAATCGGAATGCACGAATTTGGTCGCACCGAAGGTGTTTCGGGCATGGATCAAGGTGTTATCGCTGTACGCCGCGCCTGTGCTGATGCTGGGCTGAAATGGGATGACATGCAGTTCGCCTTTGGCGGCTCGCAGGCCGCAGGTGCAGCCGACACGATGGTCTCTCAATTGGGACTCACTGGTTTGCAGTTCATCAATGTGGCCAATGGTTGCGCAACAGGTGGATCGGCTTTGTTCTCCGCCTACAACACCATTCGATCCGGTGTTTTTGATGTTGGTATCGCAATTGGTTTTGACAAGCATGAGCGTGGAGCATTCCGCATTAATACCAAGGGCGCCGGTTTGGGCGACTGGTATGGCGCATCCGGCTTGGCACTAACGACACAGTTTTTTGGTATGAAGATCAATCGCTACATGCACGAGTACGGAATTTCCCAAAGCAGTTTGGCCAAGGTTTCCGAAAAGGCTTTCCGTAATGGTGCGCAAAACCCAATGGCATGGCGACGCAAGCCAATCTCTGAACAAGAAGTTCTTGATTCGGCGATGCTCTCCTATCCCTTGACGCAGTACATGTTCTGCTCGCCAGGTGAAGGTGGAGTGGCACTCGTTTTGGCTCGCGCCGATAAGGCACATTTGTATACCGATAAGCCGATCTATCTCAAGGCTGCTGCTGTGCGTAGTCGTCGCTTCGGAAGTTTTGAAGTATTGGCTCCGTCGATTGCGCTTGAGCACAATGCTGGTCCAACAGTGGACGCTTCGAAGGCTGCTTTTGAAATGGCTGGTATCGGTCCAGAAGATATTGATGTCGCTCAACTGCAAGACACAGAGTCCGGTGCCGAGATCATGCATATGGCGGAAAATGGTTTTTGTGAGCACGGCGAGCAGGAGTTCATGATCCAGGCCGGTGAGACTGAAATCGGTGGGAAGTTCCCCGTGAATACCGATGGCGGTTGCTTGGCCAACGGTGAACCTGTCGGTGCATCTGGTTTGCGCCAGGTCTACGAAAATGTTCTGCAGTTGCGCGGACAGGCCGGCGCACGTCAAGTCCCCAACGATCCGAAGGTGGCCTACACCCATGTTTACGGGGCGCCTGGTATCTCAGGCGTCACGATTTTATCTCGCTGAGTATTTCCACTGGAGGCATAGACCATGGCAGTTCTGACCAAGACATACGCTGACATTCGTGCCAGCGATATAGCCCTCATTGACGAAGAACGAAGTGTGAGTTGGGCAGAACTAGATCAACGGGTTAACGGATTAGTCAACGGTTTGCGCCAAGCAGGTTTGAAAACTGGTGACACCGTGGCTGTCGTTGCTGGCAATCAATGTGAGTGGTTCGAAATCGCCCAAGCTTGTGCTCATGGTGGTTGGACCTATGTACCCGTGAACTGGCATTGGGTGGCAGATGAATTGGCCTATGTGTATGAAGACGCCAATGCTGTGGCCGTTCTCGTTGATCAAAGTTTTGAAGCCACAGTTTTGACGGCGCTCAAAGATGAGCGTGGTCGCAGTGTGAAGTTGATCGTCGGTATTCACACCGCGAGCGATTCCGCAGCGCGATCAGATTCTCGTTTCGTGGACTACGAGGCGGTGATTTCATCGGGTGGTAGCGACGAACCAACTGATCAAATGCTCGGCGGTCCAATGTTCTATACATCGGGAACGACGGGGCGACCAAAGGGCGTTCGTGGGGCACTATCGGGTGGTTTGTCAATCACCCCTGACTTTATGCAATTAGTAGCCGCCGGCTTCTCCCAATTTCTGCCGATTCCCGGGCGCACTATGTTGTGCGGTCCCTTCTACCATTCGGCCCAATGGGCGTTTTCGTTCTTGCCAATGATCGGTGGCTCTGCGGTTGTGATGCAACACAAGTATGACTCAGCCGCGATGCTGGAAATGGTTGACCGCTACTCATGCACCAATGTGCACTTGGTGCCCACTCAGATGAAGCGCCTTCTTGACTTGCCTGACTCAGTCAAAGAGAGTTTTTCCGGGACTTCATTGTCCACTGTTTGGCACGGTGCTGCTCCATGCCCGCCTGCTGTGAAGCGTGGTCTCATTGAATGGTGGGGACCCAAGATCACGGAGTACTACGGCAGCACAGAAGGTTCCATCATCTCCACAGTTTCATCGACGGACTGGTTGGCAAAAGGCGGCAGTGTCGGCAAGCCACTTGAGACAGTTGAAGTGATCATCGTTGATGATGCCGGTGCAAGAGTCCAGCAGGGTTCACCTGGAACGTTGTATTTCAAAAACAAGATGGGTAATGACTTCACCTATCACAATGATGAAGCGAAAACTCGCGAATCACATTTGGAGCCGGGTGTCTTCACGACAGGCGATATTGGATATATCGATGCTGATGGTTTTCTCTGGTTATCCGATCGAAAAATTGACATGATTATTAGCGGCGGAGTGAATATTTATCCTGCGGAAATTGAAGGAGTCATTGCTGCACTCTCCGAAGTTGAAGATGTCGCCGTGATTGGCGTTCCCGATGAGGAATTCGGTGAAAGCGTCAAGGCATTGGTGCAACTCGCCGACGGAGTCAACGCCTCACCAGAAATTTCAGAGATCATCATTAAGCATTGTCGTGAATTTCTCGCGGGTTACAAGAGGCCCCGATCCATTGACTTTATTGCTCATATTCCACGCACAGGGACCGGGAAAATTCAAAAGCAACCATTACGGGCTCCGTTTTGGGAAGGTCACGAACGTCGCATTTAGCGACAGAGATGAGAATAAGGACAATGTCCGGAGTTGATTACAGTCGTTGTTATCACCAAGGAATTCGCGTGGCGAATCTTGATCAGGCCATGACCGAACTGGGATCGTCTTTGGGTGTCACATGGTGCGAGGTTCAGGAGCGTACGCAGCAGGTGTGGACTCCGCAAGATGGAGAACAAACAATTCCCTTACGCTTCACATACTCCTCAGAGGGGCCGCAGCACATAGAACTGCTAGAAGGAGCTCCAGGATCCATCTGGGATGGTCGCCAAAATCCAGGGCTGCACCATGTCGGCGTTTGGTCAGAGGATGTTGCTGGACAAACTCAGGCACTAGTCGCTGCAGGTTGGACATTGACTATGGCGCAGGCTCCACCCGACAAGGGTTATGGAGCGTTCACCTATGTGCAACCACCGAGTGGGTTGATCGTGGAGTTGGTGTGGAGCGCGCTCAAACCAATGTTTGATCGTTGGTTCGCCGGCGGACCGTTGGGCTGAACATCGTTTGTCTAGCCCCACTCAAGATGGAGTTCATTCAAAGCGCGTAAGACAAAACCCGGCATATGCGAGAAGTCGTTTTTGTTGGGAGCGATCCGAAGATTAGGTAGACGATCAAGAATTGCGTTTAATGCCAACGATTGTTCAAGTCGCGACAATCCGCTTCCAGGACAATGATGCTCGCCGAGTGAAAAAGCCATATGGCGCTTCGAATTCTTGCGCTCAAGGTCTACCTCGTCAGCGTCGGGGAACATCCGCTCGTCGCGATTCGCTGCTGCATAACGAATGTGCACCGTGGCTCCCTTGGCAATCGCAACACCGTTGATTTCGGTGTCGGAAGCCACGACTCGGTAGAGACCCTGAGTGGGCGATTCCAAACGCAGAGCTTCCTCGATGAACTGCTCGACTAATGAGCGATCATCGCGCACGCGGGCATACAAATCTGGTTGGCGAAGCAGAATCCACAATGCCGAAGTGATGGCGAAGGTTGTTGTTTCATTACCACCGATATATAAATGGTCAACGATGGTGATGATTTCGTGATCAGACAATGGGCGTTCACCGTTGTAGGTGGCGTTAATGAGTCCTGAAATGACATCGTCACCTGGTTGCTGGCGTTTCTGTTCAATGGTGGCGTAGATGTAATGCTGAAATTCAACGATCTGTTCAGCAACCCAGAATTCTTGTTCAACCGACAATGGTCCGCTGAAGGGAAGAACCCAAGCAGAGGACCACTTCTTGAGTTTTGGAATATCTTGTGCGGGAAAGCCCAAGATTCGAGTAATGGCTTGCACGGGAAGCGGAAGAGCAAATGCCTCGACAATTTCCACGGCCCCACCAGAACTGATTCCTGGACCTGCAAACTTGTCAATCAGATCGCTGATAGTTGATTCGATGAAGGACTGCCAATGCTTGGAACCCTCGGTATCAAAGTAATGATCAACCGTGTCACGAAATTGACGATGCTCGGGAGGATTTGTGGACAGTGGGGTGATTCGTGGCCAACCCTTGGTTTCGTA